>NZ_JBEXKC010000003.1:0-233278 GCF_040609475.1 Streptomyces sp. NPDC004667
GCTGGGTGTAGGCCGACTCGCCGGGCCCCGTTGCCTGGGCGAGCTTGTGGCGGCAGACCGCGACGAGGTCGCCGAGGACCGCGCAGGTACGCGGCCAGGATCACCAGGTGCACTCCGCCCTGGAGCAGGGTCGCCCGGCCGGGCGCGATGGTGAGGGCGCTGACCACGACGGTGAGGGCGAGCAGCACCATGTGGACCGGTCCGAGGCCGAGCAGCAGCGGTCCGGTCAGCCAGATCGAGGCGAGGGCGATGGCCGGGATGGTCAGGCCGATGCTCGCGATGGCCGAGCCGTAGCCCAGGTTGAGGCTGGTCTGGACGCGGTCGCGACGGGCGGCGCGGACCGCGGCGAGGGTCTCGGGGGCCAGCACCAGCAGGGCGATGATCACACCGACGACCGCGTTGGGCAGGCCGGCTTTGGCGACGCCCGCCTCGATAGCGGGCGAGACGGACTTGGCGTCGCCGACGACGGCGACGAGCGCGACGAGCAGCAGTCCGAGGCTGATCAGGGTGGCGCGGAGGGTGGGCGGTTCGGCGTGGCCCCCGTCGCCGTCCCCCTCCGCGCCCGTGCCACCGGCGGCGGCACCGGTGGCCACCGGCAGGAAGTAGTCCCGGTGGCGGACCGTCTGGACGGCGATGAACAGCCCGTACAGGGCGAGCGAGGCGACCGCGGCGAAGGTCAGCTGGGCGGCGGAGAACTCCGGACCCGGCTTGCTGGTGGTGAAGGTCGGCAGGACCAGGCTGAGGACGGCCAGGGTCGCCACGGTGGCCAGCGCGGCGCCGGAGCCCTCGGCGTTGAAGACGGCGACCCGGTTGCGCAGGGCGCCGACGAGCAGGGACAGGCCCACGATGCCGTTGCAGGTGATCATGACGGCGGCGAAGACGGTGTCCCGGGCGAGGGAGGCGGTCTTGTCGCCGCCGTCGGCCATCAGGGTGACGATGAGGGCCACTTCGATGACGGTGACGGCGACGGCCAGGACGAGCGAGCCGAAGGGTTCCCCCACCCGGTGGGCGACCACCTCGGCATGGTGCACGGCCGCCAGTACCGCTCCCGCGAGACACAGGGCGACCAGGCCCACGGCGAAGCCGGGCAGCTCCCGTCCCCAGCTGAAGACGAGCGCGATGAGCGCCACCACGGGGACGATGACGGTCCAGTCGGTCAGGGGTGACTTGTGCGTTGCCGTACTCATATCAGCCAACTTGCCAGATGTGTCCCCCGGGTGCGGCCCATACGGCGCCCCGGGGGCGCTGACGTGGCACTTCTCACGCCGCCCCCGGGCGTGGCGGCCCGTTCAGACGGCGCGTTCCCGGCCCTCCCAGTAGGGGTCGCGCAGCCGTCGCTTGTAGAGCTTGCCGTTCGGGTCGCGGGGCATCACCTCGATGAAGTCCACGGACTTCGGGCGCTTGTAGCCGGCCAGCCGGCGCTCGCAGTGGGCCAGGATCTCGGCGGCCAGCGCCTCGCCGGCCTCGAAGCCCTCGGCTGGCTCGATGACGGCCTTGACCTCCTCGCCCCAGGAGTCGTGCGGGATGCCGAAGGCCGCGGCGTCCGCGACCGCCGGGTGGGTGAGCAGGGCGGATTCGATCTCCGCCGGGTAGATGTTCACCCCGCCCGAAATGATCATGTCGATCTTGCGGTCGCGGAGGAAGAGGTAGCCCTCCTCGTCGAGCAGGCCGAGGTCGCCGACGGTGAAGAAGTCGCCGATGCGGTTCTTCCTGGTCTTGCCCTCGTCCTTGTGGTAGCTGAAGCCGCCGGTGTTCATCTTGATGTAGACGGTGCCGAGTTCGCCGGGGGGCAGCCGGTTGCCGTCGTCGTCGTGGATGGCGAGCTCGCTGATCGGCCAGGCCCTGCCGACGGTTCCCGGCTTCTTGAGCCAGTCCTCGGCGGTGGCGAAGGCGCCGCCGCCCTCACTCGCCGCGTAGTACTCCTCCACGCAGCGGCCCCACCAGTCGATCATCGCCCGCTTGACGTGGTCGGGGCAGGGGGCGGCGCCGTGGATGGCGTGCCGCATGGAGGAGACGTCGTAGGCGTCCTTGGTGGCCTGCGGGAGGGCCAGCAGGCGGTGGAACTGGGTGGGGACCATGTGGGTGTGCGTGCAGGCGTGGCGGTCGATCAGGCGCAGCATCTCCTCGGGGCTCCACTTGTCCATCAGCACCAGCGGGTGCCCGATGTGCAGGGAGGCGCCCGCGAACTGGAGCACGGCGGTGTGGTAGAGCGGCGAGCAGACGAGGTGGACGTTGTCGTCGAAGGGGCGGATGCCGAAGATCCCGAGGAACCCGCCCAGGTACGTCTCCTCCGGGAGCTTGCCGGGCAGCGGGCGGCGGATCCCGCGCGGGCGGCCGGTGGTGCCGGAGGTGTAGTTCATGACCCAGCCGAGGGTGCGGCCGTCCGGGGGCGTGGCGGGGTGCCCGTCGAGGAGTTCGGCGTACGGGCGGAATCCGGGGACGGCGCCGACGGCGTAGCGGTGGTCCGCGGGCAGGCCGGCCTCGTCCGCCGCGGCGGTGGCGGCGTCGGCGAAGCGCTCGTGGGCGACGAGGACCTTGGCGCCGGAGTCGGAGACGATCCAGGCGATCTCGGGGCCGACGAGGTGGTGGTTGACCGGGACCAGGTAGAAGCCGGCCTGTGAGGCGGCGAGGTAGGCGGTGAGGAACTCGACGCCGTTGGGCAGGACCACGGCGAGGACGTCGCCGCGCTCCAGCCCGGCGGCGCGCAGGCCGTGGACCAGCCGGTTGACGTCGGCGTGCAGCCGGCCGGCGGACCAGGCCTCGCCGTCGGGGGTGACGAGGACGGTCCGGTCCGGGTCGGCGCCCGCCTGGGCCCAGAAGCCGTTGGGACGCTGTGGGTCGGTCATGACGGTGGCGTTCCTCTCTCAGGTCCGGTCTCGGGTCCGGTCTCGGGTCCGGTCTCGGGTCCGGTCTCAGGTCCGGTCTCAGGTCCGGTCTCAGGTCCGGCCGGCGATCCGGTTGACCCGGTCGATGGCGCGTTCGAAGCCGGCGGTGAGTTCGTCGAAGACGGCCCGGACGCTGCGTTCGCTGTTCATCCGGCCGACGATCTGGCCCACGGGGGTGCCGAGCAGCGCCTGGACCTCGTACTTCTGGATCCGGGAGACGGCTTCGGCGACGAGCAGGCCCTGGAGCGGCATGGGCAGCGGACCGGGTCCGTCCGGGTCGTCCCAGGCGTCGGTCCACTCGGTGCGCAGCTGGCGCGCGGGCTTGCCGGTGAGGGCGCGGGAGCGGACGGTGTCTGCGGACCCGGCGGCGAGGAGCTTCTCGGTGAGGGCGCGGGAGTGCAGGTCGGCCTCGGTGGTGGTGAGCCAGAGGGAGCCGAGCCAGGCGCCCTGGGCGCCCAGGGCGAGGCCGGCGGCGATCTGCTCGCCGCTGCCGATGCCGCCGGCGGCCAGGACCGGCAGCGGAGCGACGGCCTCGACGATCTCCGGGACCAGGACCATGGTGGCGATGTCGCCGGTGTGGCCGCCCGCCTCGTAGCCCTGGGCGACGACGATGTCGATGCCGGCCTCGGCGTGGCGGCGGGCGTGCTTGGCGCTGCCGGCGAGGGCGGCGACGAGGACGCCGTGTTCGTGGGCGCGGGCGATGACGTCGGCGGGCGGGGAACCGAGGGCGTTCGCCAGGAGTCTGACGGGATAGTCGAAGGCGACGTCGAGCTGGCTGCGGGCGACCTGTTCCATCCAGCCGGTGATCCGCCAGCCGGAGGCCTCGCCCTCCGGCAGTTCGGGCACGTGGTGTTTGGCGAGGGTGTCGCGGACGAAGGCGCGGTGCGCGGCCGGGATCATCGCCTCGATGTCCGCCTCGCCGATGCCGTCGACGGCCTTCTTGGCGGGCATGACCACGTCGAGCCCGTAGGGCTTGCCGTCGGTGTGCTCCTGCATCCATTCGAGATCGCGCCTGAGGTCGTCCGGGGCGGTGTAGCGGACGGCGCCGAGGACGCCGAATCCACCCGCGCGGGTGATGGCCGCGGCGACCGCCGGGAAGGGCGTGAAGCCGAAGATGGCGTGTTCGACTCCCAGTGTCCTGCTCAGCTCCGTCTCCATGGCGGTGAGGATGCCGCAGGGCACCGTCCGAGGGAAGAGATTTTCTGATGCAGTGTCAGATTCTTTGACGGCCGGTCGGTGCGGAGGGTGCGCGGCGGGCGGGCAGATAGCCAGTAGCGTGCGCGGGCAGGAACAGGAGGGCCGGACATGGGCGGTTCGGGTACGGGATCACGGGCGGCCGGGAGCGGTGGCGCGATGAGCCGCAGACGGCTGGGGGCGCGGCTGCTGACGCTGGGCGGGGTGCTGGTCCTGCACGCCGCGCTGCCCGGGCAGGGCGCGGGCGCGGCGGGCGGCGGCGCAGAGCGGCGGGCCCTTCAGGGGCTGCGGCTGCGCTACGGCTCCGCCCGCCGGGCGGGGTTGCTGGAGCGGCACCTGGAGGGGGTCGCGGAGGAGGCCCGGCGCTTCCTCGGCCCCTCCCCCGAACACCCCTACTACGCCGGGGCCGTGGTCCTCGCGGGCCGCGGCCGCACGGTGGCCCTGCACCGCGCGATGGGCGACGCCGTCCGGTACGCCGACTACGACGGGCGCACCGACCGGCCGCGGGAGTTCCCCGCCGCCGAGCGGATCGCGATGACCGAGGACACCGTCTTCGACCTCGCCTCGCTGAGCAAGCTCTTCACCTCCATCCTGGCCGTGCAGCAGATGGAACGGGGTCTGCTGGAGCTGGAGGCCCCGGTCGAGCGGTACCTCCGGGAGTTCACCGGCGGGGGCAAGGAGGCCATCACGGTCCGGCAGCTGCTGACGCACACCTCGGGGCTGCGCTCGTGGGCGCCGTTCTACCAGGAGTCCACCCGGGCCGGACAGTTGAGGCTGCTGTGGTCGGTGCGCCCGCAGGACACCCCCGGGACCGTGTACCGCTACTCCGACCTGAACCTCATCACGCTGCAACTGCTCCTGGAGCGGCTCACCGGTCACACCCTGGACGTCCTGCTCCAGGAGGAGATCGCCATCCCCCTCGGGATGCACCGCACCCGCTACAACCCGCCGCTGTCCTGGCGCCGGGTCACCGCCGCGACCGAGGTGCAGCGCCCGCCCTGGTCGGGCCTGGACCGGGGACTGGTGTGGGGCGAGGTCCACGACGAGAACGCCCACGCGCTCGGCGGGGTCGCGGGCCACGCCGGGGTCTTCGGCACCGCCTGGGACCTGGCGGTCCTCTCCCGCACCCTGCTCGACGGCGGGGCCTACGCGGGCCGGCGCATCCTGCGCCCCGCCTCCGTCGAGCTGCTCTTCACCGACTTCAACACGGCCTTCCCCGGCGACGACCACGGCCTCGGCTTCGAGCTCTACCAGCACTGGTACATGGGCGCCATGGCCACCCCGCACTCGGCGGGGCACACCGGGTTCACCGGGACCTCCCTGGTGCTGGACCCCTCCACCGACTCCTTCCTCGTCCTGCTGGGCAACTCCGTCCACCCGGTGCGGACCTGGCGGGCCGGCAGCGCGCCCCGGGTGGCGACCGGCAACCGCTTCGCCCGCGCGGTGCCGGTCCGCACCCGGCACGGCGGACCGGCCTGGTACTCGGGGATGGAGACCGCGGGCTCCGGCACCCTGACCCTGCCTCCCCTCACCCCGGCGACCGCCTCGGCCCGGCTGCGCTGCGCCGTCTGGTGGGACACCGTGCCCGGCGCGGGCGCCTTCCACGTGGAGGCGTCCGCCGACGGGGCGGTGTGGGAGCCGCTGCCCTTCACCACCGTGCGCTCCACGGGCGGCACCCCCGAGTCCTGGCCGCAGGGCAGCGCGGGCGGCTGGTCGGGCCGCATCTGGCACCGCCTGGAGGCCCCGCTGCCCGGCTGGGCGGGCCGCGAGGTCAGACTCCGCTTCCGCCACGGCGCGAGCGGCCGCTATGTGGGGCGGGGCGTCTACGTGGACGTCGTCCGGGTGGCCGAACCGGCCCGGCTCCTGTTCTCGGAGGACCGGCCGGCGGACGCGGCCCGCGTGGAGGCCGTCGGCTGGACCCGCTCGGCGGACTGAGGGCGCCCCTCGGCGCGGCGAACCCGCCCCGGCCCGCCGGCCGGGGCCCATCGGCTCCGGCCCGCCGCTCCCGCCCGCCGGAACCGGCCCGTCAGCCCTGGACGAGGCAGAAGGGATGGCCCGCGGGGTCGGAGAAGACGCGCCAGTCGCGCTCGGGCGGCCCCTGCTCCAGGAGGCGCGCGCCGAGGGCGAGGACCTGCTCCTGGCCCCGGTCGAGGTCCGGGACGGCGAGGTCGAGGTGGAACTGCTGCGGCCGCTGCGGGTCGGGCCAGCTCGGCGCGCGGTGCCCGACGGCCCGCTGGAAGCACAGCACCTGCCCGTTCGGGGTGTGCAGCGTGGCCCAGTCCTCGTCCACGGACCAGCGCCGGTCCGGGCGGTTGACCTCCCCGCCCAGCAGGCCCGCGTAGAACTCGGCGAGCCCCAGGGGCTCCGGACAGTCCAGCACCACGCACTGCAGTTCGGCAATCATGGCCGAAGCCTACGGCGCGGCCAGCGCCGCATCGATCATGCGGCGGGCGGAGGAGGCCAGTTCGGCGGGATCCGGCGCGGGGCGCGTGCCCGCCAGGGCGCCCGCGAGGCGGTCGTAGAGCAGCCCGTCCGTCCAGGCGGCCAGCAGGGCGGCGCGCTCGTCCGGCCGGTCGGCGCCGAGCGCCCCGAGGAGCCCGGCGGCGCGGGCGCGGACGGCCAGGCCCGCGCGGAGCAGCTCGGGGGCCGCCTCCGGGGTACGGGCGGCCTCCAGGCTCAGTTCGAAGCGGGCCAGCTGGCGCTCCCGCCCCTCGGACAGCCACCGGTACAGGAGCGCCCCGAGCGCCCGCGCCGCCGTGTCCCGGTCCCAGGGGCCGGGCGTGCGGGCGTCCTCCTCGAAGTCGGCGAGGTCCAGCTCGGCCAGCCGCCGGTAGCAGGCGCCGACCAGCGCGGCCCTGGTGCGGAAGTAGTACGAGGTGCTGCCCGCGGGCAGTCCCGCGGCTCCGTCGACGGCCCGGTGGGTCAGGCTCCGCAGTCCGCCGGCCGCGACCAGGCCGATCGCGGCGTCGGAGATCAGGGCGCGGCGGTCCGGCGCGGGCGCCTGCGCGGCGGCCGGGACTGCGGGTTCGGGGGTGGACATGCCGTCACTCTACAACTGTAGAGTGACGACACATCGCCCTCTACGGATGTAGAGGGCGCGGAGCCGGCAGGAAGGCCGCACCATGGACAAGCGTCCGCGCCACGCAGTCGTCGCGGGTGCCGGGATCGGGGGGCTCACCGCGGCCCTCGCCCTGCACCGCCAGGGGTGGCGGGTCACCGTCTGCGAGCGGGCGGCCGGGCCGACCGCCGCGGGCGCGGGCATCGTGCTCGCGCCGAACGCCCTGCGGGCCCTGGAGACGATCGGGTTCGACGCGGGACGGGCGGCGGGCCGCGCCGTCCCGGCCGCCATGGGGGTGCGCCGCCCCGACGGGTCCTGGCTGGTCCGCGCCGACACCGCCGCGCTCACCGCACGCTACGGCCGGCCCTCGCTCGCCGTGCACCGGGCGGCCTTCACCGAAGCCCTGGCGGACGCGCTGCCCGGCGGGGCCCTGCGCTACGGCACCGCCGTCACCGGCGCGGACCCGGCCGACGGGCGCACTGTGGTCCGTACGGACGCCGGGGAGCTCCCGGCCGATCTGCTGGTCGCCGCCGACGGCATCCACAGCCCCCTGCGCCGCCGGTACTTCCCGGACCACCCGGGCCTGCGCTACAGCGGGGAGACCGCCTGGCGCACCGTCCTGCCCGCCGGCGGGCCCGCCCTGCCCGGAGCCTTCGAGACCTGGGGCCGCGGCCGGCGCTTCGGGGTGGTGCCGCTCGCCGACGGCCGCGTCTACGCCTACGCCACCGCCGTCGCCCCCGAGGGCCACCGACCCGCCGACGTGCCCGGCGAACTCCACGGCCGCTTCGGCGACTGGCACGACCCGGTCCCGGACCTGCTCGGCCGGTTCGACCCCGGGGCCGTCCTCCAGCACGACCTGCACGACCTGGCGGCCCCGCTCCCCCGCCTGCACGACGGCCGGACGGCCTGGATCGGCGACGCCGCGCACGCGATGACGCCCCACCTCGGCCAGGGCGGCTGCCAGGCGATCGAGGACGCCGTCGTCCTGGCCCATCTGGCGGCCGGAGCCGACGGGGTACCCGCCGCACTCGCCGCCTACAGCCGGGCCCGCCTCGCCCGCACCGACGCCGTCCGGCTCCGCGCCCGCCGGGCCGGCCGGGTCACGACGCTCTCCCACCCCCTGGCCGTGGCCGCCCGCGACCTGGCCGTGCGCCTCCTGCCGGCCCGCGCCGCGCAGCGCGCCCTGGACGACCTCTACAACGGGTTCACCCTCCCGGGGCGGCCGGAATGAAGACCGTGCCCCCCGGCGTTCGCACTCGTTGTCGGGACTGCTGACCGTTCGACACGAAGGCAGGCGGAACACACATGACGACCGAGATCGACTGGGAACACCCCACCGACCCGAGGCCCGGGAGCTGGCAACTGGACCACGTCAGGCTGTACGTGGGCTCGGGCGGGGCCGAGGGCCACCACTGGAACGGCACCCAGACCCTGCTGCTCACCACGGTGGGCCGGGTGTCCGGAAACCCGGTGCGCACCCCCCTCATCTACGGCGAGGCCGACGGCCGCTACCTCGTCGTCGCCTCCAAGGGCGGGGCGGACGAGGCCCCCCTGTGGTACCGGAACCTGACCGCCGACCCCCGGGTGCGCGTCCAGGTCGGCTCCGAGGTCCGCCAGGGGACCGCGCGCACCGCCACCCCCGAGGAGCGCACCGCGTACTGGCCGCTGATGGTCGGCCACTGGCCCGCGTACGACGAGTACCAGGCGAAGACCGACCGCGAGATCCCGATCGTGGTGATCGAGCCGGTCTGACGGGGAGCGCGGCCGGGCCCGACGGAGGCCCGGTCAGTGCCCCAGCACCGCCATCGCCGCGTTGTGTCCGGGGACGCCGCTGACGCCGCCGCCGCGCACCGCGCCCGCGCCGCACAGCAGGACGTTGGGGTGCGCGGTGGCCACGCCCCAGCGCCCGGCGGCGTCGGCCGCGGGGTCCGCGTAGGGCCAGGACAGGTCCCGGTGGAAGATGTGCCCGCCGGGCAGCCGCAGTTCGCGCTCCAGGTCCAGCGGGGTCTTGGACTCGATGCAGGGCCGGTCGTCGGCGTCGAAGGCCAGGCAGTCGGTGATCGGCTCGGCCAGGTGGGCGTCCAGCTGGGCCAGCGTGGCGGTCAGGAGCACCTCGCGGGCCTGCTGGTTGTCGTGGGCGAACAGCCGGGCCGGGGTGTGCAGTCCGAAGAGGGTGAGCGTCTGGCAGCCCCGCTCCACGAGCTCCGGCCCGAGGATCGAGGGGTCGGTCAGCGAGTGGCAGTAGATCTCCGAGGGCGGTACGGACGGCAGTTCCCCGGCGGCGGCCTCCGCGTGGGCGCGGCGCAGCTCCTCGTACCCCTCGGCGATGTGGAAGGTCCCGCCGAAGGCCTCGCGGGGATCCACGGATGCGTCGCGCAGCCGGGGCAGCCGGCTCAGCAGCATGTTGACCTTGAACTGGGCCCCTTCCGGGGCCGGGGCGGCCGGGTCCGGTTCCTCGCCGAGGAGTTCGGCCAGCGCCTGCGGCGAGGCGTTCACCAGGACCGTGCGGCCGACGACGCGGCCCTCCCCGGTCGCCGTGCGGAACACCACCTCGGCCGGCGAGACGCCGTCCGTGTCGATCCGCAGCACCTCGTGTCCGGTGGCGATCTCCGCCCCCGCCTTGGCCGCCGCTGCCGCGAGGGCGTCCGTGAGCGCGCCCATGCCGCCCACGGGCACGTCCCAGTCGCCGGTCCCGCCGCCGATGACGTGGTAGAGGAAGCAGCGGTTCTGCGCGAGGGAGGGGTCGTGGGCGTCCGCGAAGGTGCCGATCAGCCCGTCCGTGAGGACCACCCCGCGGACCAGGTCGTCGGCGAAGTTCCGCTCCACGGCCTGCCCGAGGGGCTCCTCGAAGAGCATCCGCCAGGCGTCCTCGTCGTCGATCCGGGCCCGCAGCTCCGCCCGCGTGGGCAGGGGCTCGGTCAGGGTCGGGAACACCTTCCCGGCGACCCGCCCCGTGGTCCCGTAGAAGGCGCGCCAGCTCTCGTACTCCCGCTCCGAGCCGGTCAGCCGGGCGAAGGACTCCCGGGTGCGCCGCTCCCCGCCGCCGACGAGCAGTCCGCCGGGCCGCCCGCCCCGCTCCGTGGGCGTGTACGAGGAGATCGTGCGGCGGCGTACCGCGAACCGCAGGTCCAGGTCGCGGACGATCTTCGACGGGAGCAGGGACACGAGGTACGAGTAGCGCGAGAGTCTGGCGTCGATGCCCACGAAGGGACGGCTGGAGATCGCCGCCCCGCCCGTGTTCCCCAGCCGCTCCAGGACCAGCACCGAGCGGCCCGCCCGGGCCAGGTAGGCGGCGGCCACCAGGCCGTTGTGCCCACCGCCCACGATCACGTCGTCGTACACGTCCCGCCCGAAGGTCGTCATGGCTCTTGGTAGCACACCTGGCCGAGCCGCTCCAGACAGTGCGCCTCGTCGGCGTGGGCCAGGGCGGTGTCGGGGTGCTCGTCGCCCAGGGACCGCTCGCGGATGCCGGACAGGTCCCGGTAGATGGGCAGGGCCTCGTCCCAGCGGCCCAGGCGGCCCAGCCCCACGGCGAGTTCGCGCCGGCTGACCAGGGTGTCCTGGTGTTCGGCTCCCAGAGCCTTGGCGCGGGCGGCGCCGACCGCGCGGGCCTCGGCCACGGCCTCCTCCCAGCGGTCCAGCCGCCCGAGGTTGACGCCGAGGACGTGGCGTGCGCGCAGGGTCTCCGGGTCGGCGGCGCCGTAGGCGCGGGTGCGGTCGCGGACCAGGGAGCGGAACAGGTCGAGGGCCTCGGCGGCGCGGCCGGTGCGGCCGAGCGCGATGCCGGTCTCGTATCGGGCGGCGAGGGAGTCGGGGTGGTCCCGGCCGAGCACCCGGTCCCGTACGGCGGCGACGTGCCGGAAGCCCGTCAGGGCCTCGGCCCAGCGGCCCAGCCGGCCGAGGGAGTAGGCGGCCTCGTAGCGGGTCCGCAGGGTGTCCGGGTGTTCGGCGCCGAGCACGGCGGCCCGGTCGGCCGCCACCTCGGCGGCGGCGCCGTGGGCTTCGGCGTGCCGGCCCAGGGCGCTCAGGGCGCAGGCCAGGCTGTGGTGGCAGCGCAGGGTGTCGGGGTGGCGCGGGCCCGCGGTGCGGACGAGAGCGGCGAGCACCGCGCGGTAGGTCTCGTACGCCTCGCCGTGCCGCCCGAGCCGCCCGAGCTCGTACGCCTCCTCCTGGCGCGCCGCCAGGGTGTCGGAGTGGTCGGGCCCCAGGAGCTTCGCGCGCCCCTGGGCGACGGCCGCGTACACGGAGAGGGCCTCCTCGGGGCGGCCGGCCCGGCTGAGGACGAACGCGCGGGTGTGTCCGGCGTCGAGCGCGTCGGGGCGGTCCGGGCCGGGTGCCGCGGCGGTGCCGGCGAGCCCGCGGACGGGGGTGAGGCGCGGGTCCTCGGCGGGCGCGGGCCGCAGGATCCGCTGCTCCCCCGAACCGGCGGCGGTGCCCGCGGCAGGGGTCGCGGGGCGGGCGGCGGTCCAGGAGCCGGTGAGCACGGCCCACTCCCCGGACGCGGGCCGGGCGTCGATGCCCGCCTTGCGTCCGGCGGTCATCCCCGCGGCCCACGCGGGCAGCGGCGGGTGCGCGGCGGTCGGCCCGCCGGGGCCGGAGCGGCCCTCGACGAGGCGCCGGTGCAGGTGGCGGGCGTCGCCGGGGCGGTCCTCGGGGCGCTTGGCGAGGAGTTCCAGGACGAGCTGTTCGAAGTGGGCGGGCAGCTCGGGGCGGTGGTCGCGCAGCGGTACGGGGACGTTGTCCCGGTGGCCGACGAGCACGGACCAGGAGTCGCCGAGGTCGAAGGGCGGGGCTCCGGTGGCGATCTCGTAGAGGACGCAGCCGAGGGAATAGAGGTCGCTGAGGTGGTCGACCTCTCCGCCCGCGATCTGCTCGGGCGACATGTAGTGGGGGGTGCCCATGGCCATGCCGCCGCCGGTGAGCTTGGCGGTGAAGCCGATGTCGTGGGCCAGGCGCGCGATGCCGAAGTCACAGATCTTCACCGTGCCGTCGGTCAGCCGCATGATGTTCGCGGGCTTGAGGTCGCGGTGGACGACGCCCTGGTCGTGGGTGTAGCCGAGGGCGGCGGCCATCTGCTCGGCGATGTCGAGGACCACGTCGACGGGGAGCGGGCGCGCCTCGTTGTCCTCCATCAGCTGGCTGAGGTTGCGGCCTTCGAGCAGTTCCATGACGAGGTAGAGGGGACCGCCCGCCGCGCTGTCGTCGCCGAAGTCGTGGACGACGGTGACGCCCCGGTGCTGGAGCGAGGCCGCGACCCGTGCCTCCCGGCGGAAGCGCTCGCGCAGGACCTGGGTGAAGTGGGCGTCCTGTTCGGGCCCGATGGGCTTGAGGCACTTCACCGCGACCTGACGGCCGAGCGACTCGTCGCGGGCGCGCCACACCTCGCCCATGCCGCCGCGCCCGATCAGATCGAGTGACCGGTACCGGCCCTGGATCAGTCTGGACTCCGCCATGTCTTAAAGCCGCCCCCGTCGTCGTGCCGCGCCCTCCTCGGCCGGTCCAGTATGGCCGCTGGTGTACGCAGTGTGTACGCGGAGGGGCGGCTCCCGGGGCCCAGCCGGCGCATCGCTTTCAAGATGTGACCTGGAGGCAGCCGCCAGCGTAGACCTGCGGGAATGCTGCGCAACACGCGACCCGTGAGGCGTAGGCGCCGGGTGACGACACGTGGGGGCGGGGCGGTGCGCCCGTAGAGCCGGTGCGCCCAGTCGGGCAGGGTCCCGTAGGCGGTTCCGGCGAGCGGTCTCCACAGCAGGTTTCGGCCAGGGACGAGGAGGGGGTGTACGGGCGGGGCGCGCAGGAAGTCGTCGACGGCGCGGGCGTCGGCCCCGGCCGCGAGGCGGGGGCGGACCTCCTGGAAGTACGCGGCGAGCGCGGCGGTGTCGGCGGGCACGTCGGCCGGGTCGAGGCCGACGAGGCGGGCGTTCACCCGGTTCTCGTCCACGTAGCGGTCGGCCTGGTCCGGGGTGAGGGGGACGCCGGAGCGGAGCAGGACGTGGAGGAAGCTGTCGATCTGCGCGCAGTGCACCCACAGCAGCAGCTCGGGGTCGTCGACGCGGAAGCGCTCCCCGGTGTCCGGGTCGGTGGCGGACAGCCGGGCGTGCAGGGCCCGGACCCGGGCTCCGGCCCGCTCGGCGCTCCCGGTGGTGCCGTAGGTGATCGTGCCGACGAAGTCGGCGGTGCGCAGCAGCCGGCCCCAGGCGTCCCGGTGGAAGGAGCTGTTCGCCATCACCCCGCGCACGGCGCGCGGGTGCAGGGCCTGGAGGTAGAGCGCGCGGACGCCGGCGATCCACATGACCGGGTCGCCGTGGCACTGCCAGGTGACGGACCCGGGCCCGTAGAGCCCCGGGTCCGCACCCCCGTACGGAGCTGCGTTCATGGCCCGCCTCCCGCCGGGGAGCCTACCCGGGCGGGGGTCGGCCCACCCGTCGTCGCGGCCGCGGCCTGGTGTCAGGCCCGCAGGGCGGCCATCCAGGACTCGACCTCGTCCGACCGGCGCGGCAGGGCCGCCGAGAGGTTCTCGTTGCCGTCCTCGGTCACGAGGATGTCGTCCTCGATCCGGATCCCGATGCCGCGGTATTCCTCGGGCACGGTCAGGTCGTCGGCCTGGAAGTACAGGCCGGGCTCGACGGTGAGCACGACGCCGGGTTCGAGGACGCCGTCGGCGTACGTCTCGGAGCGGGCGGCGGCGCAGTCGTGGACGTCGAGGCCGAGCATGTGGCCGGTGCCGTGCAGGGTCCAGCGGCGCTGCAGACCCAGCTCCAGGACCTGTTCCAGGGTGCGTGCGCCGAGCAGGCCCCAGGCGAGGAGCCGTTCGGCGAGGACCCGCTGGGCGGCCTCGTGGAAGTCGCGGTAGCGCGCGCCGGGCCTGACGGCGGCGATCCCGGCCTCCTGGGCGTCGTGCACCGCGTCGTAGACCGTGCGCTGGAGCGGGGAGAAGGTGCCGCTGACGGGCAGGGTGCGGGTGACGTCGGCGGTGTAGAGGGTGCGGGTCTCCACGCCGGCGTCGAGCAGCAGCAGGTCGCCGGAGCGGACGTCGCCGTCGTTGCGGATCCAGTGGAGGGTGGTGGCGTGGGGGCCGGCGGCCGCGATGGTGCTGTAGCCGACGTCGTTGCCCTCGACGCGGGCGCGCAGGAAGAAGGTGCCTTCGACGTAGCGCTCCGAGGTGGCCTCGGCCTTGTCGAGGACCTTCACGACGTCCTCGAAGCCGCGGACGGTGGAGTCGACGGCCTTGCGGAGCTCGCCGATCTCGAACTCGTCCTTGACGCGGCGCATCTCGGAGAGGAAGACCCGGAACTCCTCGTCGGTCCCGGCCGTCACCTTGTCCCGCAGGGCCTTCTCGATGCCGGCGTCGTAACCGCGCAGGACGCGGACCGGGCCGGTGGCCTCGGCGAGGGCGGCGGCCAGCTTCCGGACGTCCGCGCAGGGCAGGCCAAGGAGCCGCTCGTTCTCCGTGAGACCGGCCCGCCGCCCGTCCCACAGCTCGCCGCGGGCGGACAGCCAGAACTCGCCGTTCTCCCGGTCGGATCGGGGCAGCAGGTACGCGGTGGACCGGTGACCGCCGTCCTCCCCGGGCTCCAGCACCAGGACGGCGTCCTCGCTCTGGTCGCCGGTCAGATACACGTAGTCCGAGCAGGCGCGGAAGGGGTGGTGCGTGTCGTTGGCGCGGACCTGCAGGTTGCCGGCGGGTATCACCAGGCGCTCGCCCGGGAAGCGGGCGGAGAGCGCCGCGCGCCGGCGGGCGGTGTGGGCGGCCTGCGGGAGGGGCTCGATGTCGTGGCGCTCGGTGTCGGCCCAGCCCTGCCGCATGTTCTCGGCCAGCTCCTCGCTCACCCCCCGCCGGCGCCCGCGGCCCTCGTTCCGCTCCGCCTCCCCGGCCCGCCCGGCCCCCTCTCCCCCGGACGTCGGGTCCCCCGCACCGGACTGCCGGATCTCGGACGAACGCTCGGTCACAACCGCCTCCTGAATTCCATCCGTTCACCCTCTGAACCCACCGGACCCCTCCCTTGATCGCGAGGGGCCTCCGCCATCGTGGCACGACCCCGGCCCCGGTGGCCGGAAGTGACATGGGGTCCGCGCGCTAGGGTTCGTACGTGAGTTTCTATGTCGTCGTGGGATTCGGGCCCGCCGGCGCGGCCACGGCCCGGCTGCTGGCCGGGCGGGGACATGCGGTACGGGTCCTCACCCGGTCGGGCCGTGCTCCGGAACCGGGCATCGAGCACGTCGCACTGGACGCGGCCGACGCCGTCCGGCTGACCGGGGCCGTACGGGGCGCGAACGCCGTCTTCGGATGCGCCGCGCCTCCCTACCATCGCTGGGCGGGCGAATGGCCCGCGTTGACCTCGTCCCTCTGCACGGCGGCGGAGGAGACCGGGGCCGTGCTGGTCATGCTCGGCAACCTCTACGGCTACGGTCCCGTGGACCGCCCCCTGACCGAGGAGCTGCCCCTCGCGGCCACCGGCCCCAAGGGGCGGGTGCGGGCCGCCGCCTGGGAGACGGCCCGGACCCTGCACGAGCAGGGCCGCCTGAAGGCCGTGGAGTTGCGGGCCTCGGACTTCTTCGGCCCCGGCGTGACCGACGGCGGGCACCTGGCCGGCCGGGTCGTCCCGCAGGTGCTGCGCGGCCGGCCCGTCTCCGCCCTCGGCGACCCCGACGCCCCGCACAGCTGGACCTATCTCCCCGACGTGGCCGCCGCGCTGGTCGAGGCCGCGGGCGAGGAACGCGCCTGGGGGCGGGCCTGGCACGTCCCGACCGGACCGGCGCTGTCCGTACGGGAGATGGTCGGCCGGCTCGCCGACGAGTCGGGCACGGGGCCGGTCGCCGTACGCGGACTGCCGTCGGCCGTCGTGGGCGCGCTCTCGCTCTTCTCTCCGCTGATGCGTGAACTCAAGGAGATCCGCTACCAGTTCGACCGCCCATTCGTCGTCGACTCCGGCGCCTGGGAGTCCACCTTCGCGGTCCGTGCCACGCCCGTCGACGAGCAGGTCAAGACGACGCTCGCGTGGTGGCGCGAACGACTGACCGCCACCGGCTGACCGCCGCCGCCGGGGCCGTCGCGGCGGGCCGCACCGGGGAGCTCGGACCGGGGCGGGCCGTCGGCACGGTGGAACCCGGCGCTCTCCGGGGGACATCCGCCGGGCCGTGTCGGTCCTGGCTCGGGAGGCGGCGGCGGGGGGCTGACGTCCTCGGGGCACCCCCCTGGGGGCGTACGCCCACGGGCGGGTCCGGGCGCGCGATTGCCGCCTGCGGCACCATGCCCGCGGAGCGGCCTCCCGGCAGGGTTGCCCTTGTGATCGAAGTCAACGAACTCACCAAGCGCTACGGCGGCAAGACCGCCGTCGACCGGTTGTCCTTCACGGTCCGGCCGGGCCGCGTCACCGGATTCCTCGGCCCGAACGGAGCCGGCAAGACCACCACCCTGCGGATGGTCCTCGGCCTGGACCGGCCCACCGCCGGCTCCGCCACCGTCGCCGGCGTCCCCTTCCGCGACCACCCGCGCGGACTGCGGCACGCGGGCGCCCTCCTCGACGCGAACCAGGTGCACGGCGGACGCAGCGCCACCGCCCACCTGTCCGCGCTGGCCCGCAGCAACGGCATCCCGGCGCGCCGGGTCGACGAGGTACTCCAGGAGGTCGGCCTGGCCGGGGCGGCGGGCCGCCGCATCGGCGGGTTCTCGCTCGGCATGAAGCAGCGCCTCGGGATCGCCACCGCCCTCCTCGGCGATCCCCCGGTGCTGATGTTCGACGAGCCCGTCAACGGCATGGATCCGGAAGGCGTGCTCTGGATGCGCGGCCTCTTCCGGCGGCTGGCGGCCGAGGGACGTACGGTCTTCCTCTCCAGCCATCTGATGTCGGAGATGCAGAACACCGCCGACGATCTCGTCGTCATCGGCCGTGGCCGGCTCATCGCGGCCGAGTCGGCCGGGGAGTTCGCGGCCCGCGGCACCCGGACCGGCACCGTCGTCGGCACGTCGCGGGCCGCCGAACTGGCGGCGCTGCTGGCCGGCGAGGGAGCTTCGGTGGAGCCGGAGGGACCGCAGGGACGGGCGGACGCCCGCAGGCTCGTGGTGACCGGAATGACGGCCGACCGGATCGGGGCCCTCGCCTTCGCTCACGGGATCGTGCTGGACGAACTGACCCCGCGCACCGCCTCCCTGGAGGAGGCCTTCATGGAACTGACCGCCGACAGCGTCGAGTACCCGACAGGACGGACCCGATGATCCGAAGCGCCTCCGCCCCCGTCGCCGCCGTCGCCGCGCCTCCCGCCCGCTTCCGTGATCTGCTCGTCGCCGAGTGGATCAAGATGCGGTCCCTGCGCTCCACCTGGTGGACGATCGCGCTCACCGCGCTGTTCGTCGTCGGATGCGCGGCCGTCGCGGCGCTGGCGGACCACGACGACATCGCCGCGGCCGGCCCGGGTGCGCGGCAGTCCCGCGGGTTCCTGCCCTTCGACGCCTTCCCGCCCGGCGCCTACATGACGCTGATGCTCGTCGCCGGCAGCGTCGGGGCCGTCACGATCGTGAGCGAGTACGGCAGCGGGCTGATCCGTACCACCACCGTGGCCGTACCCGCACGCCACTCGGTGGTCCTGGCCAAGGCCGTCGTCGTCGCGGCGGTGTGGACCGCCGTCGGGACGGTGATCTCCCTGGCCGCCTTCCTGGTCTCCCAGGCCGTCCTCGACGGACGGCAGGGCGGGGTCTCCCTCACCCACCCCGGGGTGGCCCGGGCCATGGTGGCGTCCTCGCTGCTGGCCCCGGTCTGCGCCCTGGTCGGCCTGGGCCTCGGCGCGCTGATCAGGCACACCCCGGGCAGCGTGGCCGCCGCCCTCTTCACCTTGGTGATGCTGCCGCCGCTCTTCAGCACCTCCCGGCAGTGGTCCGCCGACGTCAACCACGTGATGGTGGTCAGCGCCTGGAAGCGCCTGGTGCAGAACTGGGGGGACCTTCCCGACATCCACCACGTCCACGACGCCACGGTGCCCGGATCCTGGGCCGTGTACGCGGTGTGGCCGCTGGTCGCGGTCGCCCTCGCGGTGGCCGTCGTACGCCGGCGCGACGTGTGAGCCGGCCGCCGGGGACCCTTACTCCGGGTCCTCCGAGGGGTCGGTGACGGGCGGGAGCCCCTGGAGCTGCCGGTACTGGTCCATGATGGCCGTGATGGCCTGGAGGTTCTCCTTCTTCATCCCGGCGGCCCGCATGGCCACGGAGCGGACTCCGGCCTGGCGCAGCGCCTCGATGGCGGCGACCTCACTGAGGACGGACTCGGCGACCTCGTCGTCGAAGAAGTACGCGACGGAAACGCCGAAGAACCGGGCGAGGGCGGCCAGCAGGTCCGGCGACGGATTGGAGCGCTTGCCCGTGCGCAGCTGCGACAGGTAGACACCGCCGACCTTGAGTTCGGGGTTGGCTCGCTTGAGTTCCTCCGCGACCTCGGCGTTGGTCCAGTGCTTGCCCTTGGGCCGGACCGTCTTGAAGAGGTTGTCCAGACGCACTGCCAGCTTGGGCCGTTCGTCGGTCTCCGACACTGCGAATCTCCCTTCCGTCACCTCCTCGACATTGCTCTCAGCTATCCGGCATTTTCGCAGATTAGCCTTCAGTTGACAATCTGACCAGAGTCCGCCACCGTGGACCTCGCCGATAGCTGGCAGCTAACTTTGCTTACGGGGGTAGCCGAGTTGATGTGCTGGCGGCTGTCGGTCCGGGCAGGGCCGGCCCTCGGGGGATGGGGGTCGGCGACGGGCGGATCACACCCGCTCGACCCGGAAGCACCACGGGGGGAAACGGGGGAAACAACGGGGGGACCCACGGGGGAAAACGGGGGGAACCACGGGGAGGGTGAAAAAGGGAAAACCCGCCCGGCCTGACGGGGGACAGACCGGGCGGGGGCTCTCAACCCGCTTTGCCGAGTTTACGATAGACGACTGCCACTTGGGTGAGCCGGGCGATCTCCGCCGAGAAGTTGTCCGGGTCCCGGCCGTCGAAGCCCCGGCGACCACACCCGCGTCGGCCCGCTCCGTCGCGGCGGCCGTCACGTGCCGGGGGCTTGGTGGCGCTGCCAGGCGTGGTAGGCCTCCACCGCCTTGGGGAGGGTGGGGTAGATGCGGTCCCGGCCGATCGTCGCCGTGAGGCCGTAGGCGTCGAGCGGGTCCCGCAGGTCCTGTTTGACGCGGGCCAGGGCGAACACGACGTGCCGCTCGACGAGTTCGGTGCGCAGGGCCTCGACGGCGTCGAGGGCGGTGATGTCGACCTCGACGTTCGCCTCGGTGTTCAGGACGAACCAGTGGACCGGGTCGGACTGCGCGTGCACGGCGGCTAGGGCCCGGCGGTGGAAGTCCTCGGCGTTGGCGAAGAACAGCGGCGAGTCGTAACGGTAGATGAGCAGTCCGGGGATGGTGCGCGCGGTCAGGTGGTCGTCGATGTCGTGCATGCCGACCAGGCCGGGCACGATGCCGAGGACGGCGTCGTGCGGACGGGCGACCCGGGCGAGCAGTTCGATGACGGAGAGGGCGACCGCGGCCAGGACCCCGTACAGGATGCCCAGGGCGAGGACACCGAGGGTGCAGCCGAGTGCGAGGAGGAGCTCGCGGCGGCGGAAGGCGGCGAGGCGCCGGAACTCGCCGACCTCCACGAGGCGTACGGCGGCGTACACGACGATCGCACCGAGGGCGGCCTCGGGGACGTGCGTCAGCAGCGGCCCCAGGAAGAGCAGCACCGCGACCACGCACGCGGCGCCCACGAGGGAGTACGCCTGGGTGCGGGCACCGGCGGACTCGGCGAGGGCCGTACGGCTCGCGCTGCTGCTGACGGGGAAGCCGTGCAGGAGCCCGGCGCCCAGGTTCGCCGCGCCGAGGGCCAGCAGTTCGCGGTTGGCGTCCAGCGCATGCGGGTCGTCGTGCCGGGCGAAGGCGCGGGCGGTCAGGACGACGTCCGTGTATCCGACCAGGAGCACACCGAAGGCGGGCAGGACCAGGTCCGCGCAGTCGGCCGGCCGCGGCAGGGCGAACCCGGGCAGGCCCGTCGGAACGGCGCCGATGACGGCGATGCCTGCGCTCTCGTCGAGGGAGAAGACCGCCACCGCCGCCGTGGCGAGGACGAGGACCACGAGGGGTCCGGGCAGCGGCCGCCAGAGCAGGGGCAGCGTGAACAGCAGGAGCAGGCACGCGGCGGACAGGGCCAGGGTCGCCGCATGCGCCCCGCCGATGTGGCGGAGGAAGGAGAGCAGCCGGGGGAAGAAGGCGGAGCCGCCGCCTCCGGGAACGCCGGTCAGGCGGGGCAACTGGTCCACGATCATGATGACGGCCACCCCGGCCAGGTAGCCGACGAGTACGGGCCGGGAGAGCAGGTCCGCGAGGAATCCGAGCCTGACCGCCCACGCGACCAGGCAGAGCAGGCCGACGACGAGGGCCAGGGCCGCGGCGAGGGCCGCGTAGCGGGCGGGATCGCCGGCTGCGAGCGGTCCCACGGCCACGGCGGTCATGAGGGCGGTGGTGGATTCCGGGCCGACGGACAGCAGGCGGGAGGACCCGCTGAGGGCGTAGAGGACCATGGCCGGGACGGCGGCCCAGAGACCGGCGACGGGCGGCAGCCCGGCCACCCCGGCATAGGCCATGACCTGGGGGACGAGATAGGCGGCCACCGTGACCCCGGCCAGGGCATCGGCGCCCAGCCAGTCCCTCCGGTAGGCACGGAAGGCGGGAGGGGTCGCGGTGATCCGTCCGTGCTTCGACAAGGCGCCTCCGGGGGCTCGCGCGTGGCCCACCATCGTGGCGGGCGAAGGGGCGCGGGAGTGTGAAGCGCGCGCGGGCCGGCCGCTACCGGCCGTCCGCGCGCAGGCGGAAGCCCTTGATGAGGTCGGGCCTGATGCGGACGGCGCCCGATGCGGTGCCCTCGACCCAGGGCCGCAGGAGCCGCGCCAGGCGTTCGGTCTCGGCGGGATCGGTGATGGCGGTGGCGTAGCCGGTGGCGACCACGCTCCACCCCAGGCGGGTGGCCGGGTCGATGTCGTCGGCCTCGTACGCGACGACCACGCCGGCGCCCTCCCGGTCCGCGAGCAGGGCCGCGAGTGCCGGTCCGTCCTGGAGGCGGACGACGATGTCGCCGGCGTCGAGCAGGTGGTTGACCGGGCGTACGGCGGGCAGCGCGTGCCGGGTGAACACGATGCGGCCCAGTCCGGCCGCTCCGAGCAGTGCCAGGGCCTCGTCGGCGGTGAGCTCCTCCAGCCGCCGTCCCGGTGGGACGGCGTCGGGCGGGTGGCTGTTCATGGCGGGCGTCCTCGGTCGAGCGGGTCGGCCGCCGGGCGCCTGCCCGCTGCCGGATCCGCGGGGTCCGCGGGGCGGTGAGGCGGCGGGCACGGGGCGGCCGTCTGCTGTCAGGTTCTCCGGACGCACCGCCCGGGGCATGGGCCGGTCGGGCCCGGATCCGGACCACTGGGCCCCTCCCCGGGACGGGACGGCACGGGACGGGACGGGTGGGTGGGGCGGGTGGTGCGGGGTGGTGCGGGGTGCCGGAGCCGTGCCGGATCGGGCGACCCGACGACCACGAGGTACCTCGTGCACCGTCCTGGGACAATGTGGGGTGAAGCGCACCGCGCGGGCCGAACCAGGGGCGATCATGTCCGACGATCCGAATGCCTCCGCCGAGTCGACCGTCACGGTCTTCCTCCTCGACGACCACGAGGTGGTCCGCCGCGGGCTGCGGGACCTCCTCGACGCCGAACCGGACATCGCGGTCGTGGGCGAGGCGGGCACGGCCGCGCAGGCCCTGGCCCGCGGGCCGGCGCTGCGCCCCGACGTGGCCGTGCTCGACGTACGCCTGCCCGACGGCGACGGCATCTCCGTCTGCCGGGAGCTCCGCTCGCGGATGCCGGGACTGGCGTGCCTGATGCTGACCTCCTTCGACGACGAGGACGCCCTGCTGGACGCGATCATGGCGGGGGCCGCCGGGTACGTGCTGAAGCAGATCAAGGGCTCCGACCTGGTCGCCGCCGTGCGGACGGTCGCCACCGGCCAGTCCATGCTGGACCCGGCCACCACCGCCCGCCTGATGCGCTCGCTGCGCGGTCCGGAAGCGGTGGAGGAGCCGGAGGACTCCCGGCTGGCGGCCCTGTCGGAGCGGGAGCGGGACGTACTGGAGCTGATCGGCGAGGGCCTCACCAACCGGCAGATCGCCGAGCGGCTGTACCTGTCCGAGAAGACGGTGAAGAACCACATCTCCCGTCTGCTCGGCAAGCTCGGAGTGGAGCGGCGGGTCCAGGCAGCCGTGATCGCCGCCCAGGTGCACGGACACGACACCGAAGTCCCGGACCACTAACGCACGGACGTCGTCGAGGTCAGAAAGGCCGGGCGGGCGGGGATGCGGGTGGGGGCGGGGCCAGCGGGACCCGCCACTCCAGAAGCGTGCCCGGCTCTCCCCCCGCCCTCGCCCCCACGGCCATCGCGCCGCCCAGCTTCCGCGCCCGCTCGGCCAGGTTGCGCAGACCGCTGCGCCGGCCGCCCTCGGGCGGTCCGATGCCGTCGTCCGTCACCGTGACGGTCAGGATCCCGTCGACCGTGGCGAGGGAGACCTCCGCGCGGGTGGCCCTCGCGTGACGGGCGACGTTGGTCAGGGCCTCCCCGACGACGGCGAGGGCCTCGTCGGCCACCGCGGGCGGCACCTCGGTGTCGACCAGTCCTTCCATGCGCAGCGCGGGCGTGAAGCCGAGGGCGGCGGCCGCCCCGTCCAGTGTCCGGACGGCGCGGGAGCGCAGCTTCGCACCGGTCGCCGGGGACCCGTGCGAGCGGAGCCCGAAGATGGTGGATCGGATGATCTTGATGGTGGCGTCGAGGTCGTCCACGGCCCGCGCGAGCCGTTCGGAGGCCTCTGGATGGTCGACGAAGCGCCGGGCGCTCTGCAGGGTCATACCGGTGGCGAAGAGGCGCTGGATGGCGAGGTCGTGCAGGTCGCGGGCGATGCGGTCGTGGTCCTCCAGCATGCTCGTGCGCTCGGCGTCGCGGCGCCGGTCGGCCAGCTCCAGCGCGAGGGCGGCCTGCCCGGCGAACGCGGGGAGCCCGGCGACCTCGGCGGCGGCGAACACCGGGCCGCCCCGGCGCCTGGCCAGCACCAGGACTCCGCTCGGTTTCTCCCGGGTGCCCACGGTGACGGCGACGGCCGGCCCGAACCCCGCCCAGCGTTCGGGCTGCACGGTGACGCCCGGGTCCGACTCCACGTCCGCGACCGTGACCAGGCCGTCCCCCGCCATGGCGGCCTCGGCGAGCGTGCCCCGGATGCCGGGCAGGACGATGCCGCGGTGCGCCTCGGCGCCCTGCCCCGCCGCGAGGGAGCCGCGCAGCTCGCCGCCGGGTCCGACGAGGTAGAAGACGCCCGTGTCGGCGCCGGTGATGTCCCTGGCCCGCTCCAGCATCCCTTCGAGGACCTCGTCCCGGGCCGACCCGGAGAGCAGGGCGCTGGTGATGTCGGAGCTGGCCGCGAGCCAGCGCTCCCGCAGGCGGACCTCCTCGAAGAGGCGGGCGTTCTCGATGGCGATGCCGGCGGCGACGGCGAGGGTGGACAGGACCGCCTCGTCCTCCGCGTCGAACTCCGCGCCACCGCGCTTCTGCGTGAGGTAGAGGTTGCCGAAGACGTCCTCGCGGACGCGGACGGGAACGCCGAGGAAGGAGTGCATCGGCGGGTGGTGGGCCGGGAACCCGTACGAGGCCGGGTGCTCGGACAGCTCGGACAGGCGCAGGGGCTCCGGGTGGCGGATCAGCTCGCCGAGGATGCCGTGGCCCGACGGCAGGTCCCCGATCCGGGCACGGATCCCGTCGCTGACGCCGACGGGCAGGAACTGGGCGAGCTTCCGGTCGTCGCCGATGACACCGAGGGCCCCGTACTCCGCGTCCACGAGGACCACCGCCGCCTCGACGATGCCCCGTAGCACCTGGGGCAGGTCCAGCCCCCGGCCGACCGACATCACGGCCTCCAGGAGGCCGTTCAGGCGGTCGCGGGTGCCCCTGACCTCGCCGATGCGCACCTGGAGCTCGTCGAGCAGCTCGTCCAGCCGCAGCCGTGGCACGCCGCCCACCCCGCCCCCGGCGGACGGACCGTCTGCGCTCATGTCCCACCTCCGGCCGACGGCAGCGGGAGGTCGTCGCCCCTTTCACGGTAGTGCGGGAGGGAGGGGGTTTCCCGTCCGGACCCGGCCCGGAGGTCCCCGTGCGTCGCGCCACGGACCCGTGCCCCACGGACCCGTCGGGACCTACGGCCCCGGGACGGCCCCGGTCGGCCCTACCCGGGCCCGGCCGCCCGGCCGATCCCTGGACGGCCTGCGGGAGGCGGCCCGTCTGGAGGGGTGCCACCTGGCCGTCCCCGGCACCTGGCACATCGAGACCCTGCTCGGGCTGGTGCGCGACGCGGAGCACCTGGAGGAGGCGGACCCGCTCGTCCGGGCCGAGACGGCCGCGTGGACGGGCGGGGACGGGGGTCCGGGCCCGACGCGCCGCGACGGCGTACCCGCCGGGGCGTTCGGCCCCCGGAGCTCCGGCGGACCGGCGCCCGTACGCGACTTCGGGCGGGCCCGCCCGGTGCCGGACCGCGGGTGGGCCTTGTTCGAGAAGCGGCCCCGGCTGGCCCTGCTGGGCACGCGGGGCGACACCCGGGCCGACTGGCTGCTGGCCGGTCAGGCGCTGGAGCGGGTCCTCCTCCGGGCCACCGCCGACGGCCTGGCCACCAGCCGGGAAGGATTGCGTGAGGCATTCTCCCGCCTCGCATCATGCGCTCCTGCCGCGAAGAAGGCCTTTCGCCTTCGACATCAATTCTGCTTCCCCCCGACGAGTCGCTGCGCGATGTCGCTTCTACCTTTGTCTGGTCTCGCCTGACGGGCAGTGAATGGTGCCTCGCCCCGACCATCAGCGCCCCGGAGTCCCCTGTGGAGCGCCGGCTCACTGAATTCGAGAACAGGCGACTTCAGGCCATCAAGCGCTCGTACTCTCGGCGAGGCCGACTCCTTCGGGAAGCGCTCACAGGATTCGCAGCCACGTTGAGTACCAGTCAGGTCGTTCTCCTTCTGGGGAGGGTGATGTCAGGAACTGGTGGCATCGGCTGGGTGCTTGAGCTGGCAGCGGACATCGACTATGCCGTCGACGGAGTGGGTCAGGCGTTCGGCCAGGGGGATCAGGTCGCCGTCGCGGACCTCGCCGGTCAGGGTGGCGATCCCTTGGGCCACGGTGACCTCGACCGCCTCGTGGGAGAGGGGGAAGAGGCGGTCGACGACGGTGCGGCGGATCTCTGCGGTGAGTTCTTCGTCGGTGCGGAGGAAGACCTTGAGGAGGTCGGCGCGGCTGACGATGCCCTTGAGGGTGCCGTCGGCGTCGACGACGGGGAGGCGCTTGATGTGCCGGGCGGCCATGAGACGGGCGGCCTGAGGCAGGGTGGCATCGGTGCGGATCGTGACGGCTGGCGTGGTCATCATGTTCTCGGCTCTGGTGGAGCCGGCCTTGGCGGTGTCGCCCAGGCGGCGCATCTGCTCGATCAAGCCGGGGCGGTGCTCGTGGAACTCCTCCTTGGGCAGGAGATCGGCCTCGGAGACGACTCCGACGACGTGGCCCTCGCCCGCGATGACGGGGAGGGCGGTCACCTTCCACCGCTCCATCGCGGTGGCGATGTCCTTGAAGCCGGTCGAGGGGGTGATGGCGATGACCTTGGTGGTCATGACGTCGGCGACGGTGTACGGGGTGGAGGTCATGGCGGGGTCCTCAGCGTGCATGGGCGAGCGGGGTGCCGCTGTTGTGAGGGGCGAACACGTCGAAGAGCCGGGTGCGGGCGGAGTCGAGCCGGTCGGCGATGACGGAGGCGACCGCGGTGGAGACGGACCGACCGACGGCCGAGCCCTCGTTGCACAGCTCCCGTACGGCCGCAGCCGCGCTGGATGATCCAGAACTTCTCGGCCCGCTGGTGCTCCTTGAAGATGCGGGTGCCGGCCGGGAGGGTCACCGGGTGGGAGTGGGCGAGCAAGGCTTCGCGGGCTTCCGGTGCCATTGCTTCGAGGATGCTGTGCATGGTGCTCATGGAGTGCCTCCAACCCTTCGCATCCACCCTGCTCGGCGGCCCCCGGTCTCCGGGAGGGCCACGCGGTGCACACTGCGGGGACCGAAAGGCCCGGGTCAGCGGACCAGGACGGCCTCCCCGGACTTGGGTACGACGGCCGTCCAGCCCAGCTCGTCGTCGATCCGGTCGCGCAGGGTCTCGGAGGCGGTCTCCTCGCCGTGTACGAGGTAGGTGGTGTGCGGGGCCGGAGCGGCGCGCAGCCAGTCGATGATCTGGCCGGCGTCGGCGTGGGCGGAGAAGTGCGGTACGTCGGCGACCTCGGCGCGTACGGGGACGTACTCGCCGAACATCTTGAGCGTGCGGGCGCCGTCGACGAGGTCTCGGGAGCGGGTGCCCGTGGCGGCGAAGCCGACGATGACCACGGCGTTGCGGGGGTCGGGCAGGATCCGGTGGAGGTGGTGCAGCACCCGGCCGCCCGTGGCCATGCCGGCGGAGGAGACGATGATCGCCGGCCCCGTGGAGTTGTTGATGTCGATCGACTCCTGGACGGTCCGGGCGGCCAGGAAGGGCTCCGGGCTGATCGCAGTCTCGCCCTGGGCGAGGATCTCGGGGCGCAGCTCGGGCGAGTGGGCCCGTACGGCGTCGCGGTAGACGTCCAATGCGGCCAAGGCCATGGGGCTGTCCACGTAGACGGGTACGTGGCGGGGCAGGGCGCCGTCGCTTCGCAGGGCGGCCAGCTCGTGCAGGACGACCTCGGTGCGGTCGATCGCGAAGGCCGGGATGACGACGGTCCCGCCCCGGGACAGTGCGCGGGTGATCACCGAGGCGAATTCGCGCCGCGCGCTCTCGTGGTCGTGGCGGCGGTTGCCGTACGTCGACTCCATCAGCAGGACGTCGGCGCCGGGGAACGGCTCGGGCGGCAGGAGGAGCGGGTGTCCCGGGCGGCCGAGGTCACCGCTGACGGCGAGGGTGTGGCCGTCTTCCAGGGTCAGGTGCGCCCAGACGGAGCCGAGGATGTGCCCGCCGTGGTGCAGCATCAGCTTCGTGCCGGCCATGATCTCGATCTCGCTGCCCACCGGTACCGGGTCGAAGTACCTGACCGTGTGGTCGACGTCGTCATCGTCGTAGAGCGGCTTGGCGGGCCGGTGCTTGGACCAGCCGTGCTGATTGGCGTGCTCGGCGGCCTCCATCTGCAGCTTCGCGCTGTCGCGGAGCACGATCTCGGCGAGACGGGCGGTGGTGGCGCTGGTCAGGATCGGCCCGCGGAATCCGTGCCGAACCAGCCGCGGCAGGTACCCGCAGTGGTCCAGGTGGGCGTGGGTCACGACGACGGCGTGGATGTCGGAGGCGTCGCAGGGCAGCTTGTCCCAGTTGCGGCGGCGCAGGTCCGCGACACCCTGGAAGAGTCCGCAGTCGACGAGGATCCGGGCGTGGTCGCTCTCGACCAGGAACTTGCTGCCGGTGACCGTCCTCACTCCGCCGAGGAACCTCAGCAAGGCCGGGCGGGCGGAAGCGGGGAACGGGGCTGACTGGGACATGGCAGCAGCCCTCCTTTCGGAACGGATGCCGATCTCCACCGTCGCACCGGAACGCCCTCTCCGCCGGGTACCGGCCGGTCCCGGGGAAGGACCGACCGGCCCAAGCGAGACAGAGGGATACGGGCACAGCCTGACGGTGGCCCCCTCCCGCACAGCACACAGAGAGAAGGCCGCGCCATGAAGGCACTCGTCTTCCACGGGCCCGGACAGACCTCCTGGCAGGACGTCCCGGACCCCTCCACCAAGGACGCCGCCGATGCGATCGTCCGGGTCGACGCCGTCACCATCTGCGGCACCGACCTGCACATCATCAAGGGCGACGTACCGGAAGTGACACCCGGGCGGATCCTCGGTCACGAGGCTGTCGGCACCGTCGTCGAGGTCGGCGGCGACGTCCGCAGCGTTCGTCCCGGTGACCGCGTTCTGATCTCGTGCATCTCCGCCTGCGGGCGCTGCCGCTTCTGCCGCGAGGGCCACTACGGCCAGTGCCGCGGAGGCGGCGGCTGGGTCCTGGGCCACACCATCGACGGCACCCAGGCCGAGTACGTACGCGTGCCCTTCGCCGACCTCTCCGTGCACCCTCTGCCCAGCGCCCTGGCCAGTCACGACGCCGTCCTGCTCGCCGACATCTTCCCGACCTCCTACGAGGTCGGGGTGCTCAACGGCAACGTGCGCCCCGGCGACACCGTCGTCGTGGTCGGCGCCGGACCCATCGGCCTGGCCGCCATCGCCACCGCGCAGCTCTACAGTCCCGGGCGGATCATCGCCGTCGACCTCGCCGCGTCCCGGCTCGCCGCCGCACGCGACCTCGGCGCCGATGCCAGCGCGAGCGCGGACGAAGAGCCCGAGCGGCTGGTGGAGGACCTCACCGACGGGCTCGGCGCGGACGCGGTCATCGAAGCCGTCGGCGTACCCGAGACCTTCGAGATGTGCACCCGCATGGTCCGCCCCGGCGGACGGGTCGCCAACATCGGCGTCCACGGCAAGCCGGCCGTCCTGCACCTCGAAGACCTCTGGATCAAGGACGTCACCATCACCACCGGCCTCGTCGACACCCACTCCACCCCCATGCTCCTGCGCATGATGGCCGCGGGACGCCTGCCCGGGGCCGCGATGGTCACCCACCGCTTCGAGCTGGACCAGATGGAAGAGGCGTACGACGTCTTCTCCAACGCAGGCGAAACCGGCGCCCTCAAGGTCGTACTCGGCGGACCTCAGCACGACACGGTCACCGTGCCGCCCCAGGAGCAGTGAGCACCGTGAAGAGCATGCCGAGCACCCACCCGCAGCAGTCCGGCGAGATGACCGCACGCACCGACCTGGGCCGCGATGAACTCGGCCGACGGTGCGGCGCCGACGGCACGTACATCACCTACCCGGAGGAGCACGCCGCCAGTCCTGCCATCGGCACCCTCGTACGGGTGGCCGACGCCCTCGGCCTCACCGTCGACGACCTGACCGGCGCCAGCACCCAACGCGTCGCCGGCCGATCCGCCGCCCGGCGCGACAGCATGCTCGTGCCGCTGGACCGGACTGAATGCCGGCGGCTGCTGAACACACACGGGGTGGGCCGCATCGCCGTCTTCACCCCCGAAGGCCCGGCCGTCCTCCCCGTCAACCACCTCGTTGCCGGATCCGACATCGCCTTCCGTACCTCTGCGGAAGCCGTCACTACCAGGGCGGCAGGGACAGAGGTCGCCTTCGAGATCGACGACATCGACGACGTGACCGCCAGCGGTTGGAGCGTGCTGGCCGTGGGCGAACCGGCCGCCGTCACGGACCCGCACGAAGTCCACCACCCCAACACCACGGCCCGGTCCCGTCCCCGGGCTGGTGGCCCGCGCGATCACCGGATGAAGCTCACCCCCGTCCGGATCACCGGCCGTCGTGTGGTGCACGACTGATGAACGATCTACGCGCGGTCGTCTTCGACACCGACGGAGTACTCCTGGCCACGGCGGACCGCCACGCGGCCGCCTGGAAGGAGACTTTCGACGGCTGCCTCCTCGAATGGCAGCCATCGCACTCCGGTGCACGACCGCGCCCGTTCGACGCCGTCCGTGAGTACCGGGACCTGGTGGACGGCCGTTCCCGCCTCGACGGCGTACGCGCCTTCCTCGCCGCCCGAGCCATCGACCTCCCGCCGGGAACGCCCGAGGACCCGCCCGGGTGCGCCAGCGTCCACGCGGTCGCCGCCCGCAAGGAGGAGGCCTTCTCCGCGATGCTGCGGACCGACGGCGTCCGTACCTTCGAGGACGTGCGGCCCGCGCTCGATGAACTGCGACGGAAGGCGATCCGGTGCGCAGCGGTCTCGGCCTCCCGGCACGCCTGCTCCCTCCTGGAATCCGCAGACCTCGTCGGCTACTTCGACGCCCTGGTGGACGGCCAGGACGCAGCCGCACTTGCTCTTCCGGGCAAACCCGACCCTGCCCTCTTTCTCGAAGCGGCCGGCCGTCTCGGTGTGCATCCTGCACACACCACCGTGGTGGAGGACGCGCTCGCCGGCGTCGAGGCGGGGCACAGGGGTGGTTTCCGCTTTGTGGTGGGGCTCAACCGCGAGGACGACCCACACATGAGGGACGCCCTGGCTGCGCATGGCGCCGATCTCGTCCTCCCCGACCTCAGCCGGCTGCCCGACGCACTCGAAGGCGAATGCCCGTGACCACCGACTGGCACTGGGAGTACCACCGCTACGACCCCAAAACCGAGCGGCTGGTCGAATCCCTGTGCACCCTTGGCAACGGCCGCTTCGCCACACGCGGTTCAGCCCCCGAAAGCGTCGCCGACGACATCCACTACCCGGGCACCTACCTCGCCGGCTGCTACAACCGGCTCGACTCCACCATCGGCGGACGAACGGTCTCCAACGAGGACATGGTCCGGCTGCCGGACTGGACCGCCCTGCGGTACCGCTGCCTGCCCGAGGACGCACCGCCCGGCGACTGGCTGACGCCCGACCACCCGGCCCTTCGCCACAGCCACGTGTCGCTGGACCTGCGCGCCGGAACGCTCACCCGCCGGATGCTCTTCCACGATGTCGAAGGCCGCCGCCTGGGTGTCACCCACACCCGCCTCGTCCACATGGGTGACCCGTACCTGGCCGCCCAGAAGACGGTGTTCACAGCGTACGGCTGGAGCGGCAGGGTCGAGATCGAGTCCGTACTCGACGGCGAGGTCACGAATGCGGGAGTCGAGCGTTACCGGGCCCTGGCCGGGCGGCACCTCGTCGAGCACCGGGCCGGTGTGGAGGCGGAGGGCACCGCGTGGGTCTCCTGCACCACGACCACCTCCCGGGTACGAATCGGGCTCGCGGTCCGGACATCGACACGTCCTCCGGCACCGGTGGGCCGGTCATGCACAGCCACCACCGCCACACAGACGATTGTCCTGTCGATCAGGCGGGCCGCCCCCGTCGTCATCGTGAAGACCGCTGCCCTGTGCACCTCGCTCGACCGTCCCGCGGCCGATCCGCTACGGCGGAGCATCGACAGCGCCACGCACGCCGTTGACTTCACCTCCCTGCTGGCCTCCCACCGCGCATCCTGGCAACGCCTCTGGAGCGACGGAGGGTTGAAGGTACCCGAAGAGACGGGCAAGGTGCTGCGGCTGCACGCCTTCCACGTCCTGCAGACCCTTTCACCGCACACCGCCGAGCTCGATGCCGGCGTCCCCGCCCGCGGCCTTCACGGTGAGGCGTACCGGGGTCACGTCTTCTGGGACGAGCTGTTCGTCCTGCCCTACCTCGCCCTCCACCTCCCCGAGACCGCACGCGCCCTGTTGATGTACCGGCACCGACGGCTCCCTGCGGCTCGGGAGGCCGCCCGCCGGGCCGGGGCGAAGGGTGCCATGTTTCCCTGGCAGAGCGGCAGTTCCGGAGCCGAGGAGACGCAGCGGCTACACCTCAATCCGCGCTCCGGCCGCTGGCTTCCCGACCACTCCCACCTCCAGCACCACGTGGCATCGGCCATCGCCTGGAACGTGTGGCGGTACGGGCAGGCCACCGGCGACGCCGGATTCATGCACGGCCCCGGCGCCGAACTCCTCCTGCACACAGCCCGCTTCTGGGCGGACGCGGCGACATGGGACACCGACCTCGGCCGCTACCGGATCCGCGGCGTCGTCGGCCCGGACGAGTACCACGATGCCTACCCGGACGCCGCCGCTCCCGGCATCGACGACAACGCCTACACCAACGTCACCGCCGCGTGGGTGCTGGCCCGCGCCCTGGACCTGTACGGGGAACTCCCGGCTGCCCGACGCGTCGAGCTCCTCACGCAACTCGGCATCGAGCCCGACGGCCTCACCGTCTGGGAGGACGTCTCCCGCCGCCTGTACGTGCCGTTCCACCGCGACGTGATCAGTCAGTTCCAGGGCTACGGGGACCTCGCCGAGCTCGACTGGGACGGCTACCGCGCCCGCTACCACGACATCCGCCGCCTTGACCGCATCCTGGAAGCCGAAGGGGACACGCCCAACCGGTACCAGGCGTCCAAGCAGGCCGACACCCTCATGCTCGGCTACCTCTTCCGCCCCACAGAGCTCGAACAAATTTTCCTCCAGCTCGAATGCCACCTCGACGACGATCTCTGGCGCAGGACGGTGGAGTACTACCTGCGGCGCACCTGCCACGGCTCCACGCTCAGCAGCCTCGTCCACGGCTGGGTCCTCGCCCGGGAGCAGGGACCGGTTGCATGGCGCTACTGCCAGGAAGCCCTGCTCGGCGACATCACGGACGTCCAGGGCGGTACCACCGGTGAAGGGATCCACCTCGGTGCCATGGGCGGCACCCTCGACCTCGTCGAGCGCGGCATCGTCGGACTCGAGCCCCATGGCGACGGCCTGCACGTCGACCCGGTGCCCCTCTCCGAAGTGCCCGGTTCCTCGTTCTCGGTCTCCTACCTGGGGCACCGGGACATCCGTATCCGGTTCCGGCCCGGCCGGCTCGGCATCAGCGTCCCCCGGTCGGTCCTCGGGCCGGTACCCCTGGTTTTGCCCGGAGACCGGCACGAGTACATTTCCGCAGGCCAGGAGCGGTGGTTCCGCCTCCCCAAGGGCTGACACAGCAGCCATCCCCTGCTCGCGTGGCGCGGCGATCGCGATGCGCACACTGTGGATGTATCAGCCGTCGGAAGGATGAACGGAATGGACAGGCAGCAGGAGGCTCCGCGGATCGTGGTGGGCGTCGACGGATCGCCCGCGTCCCAGGCCGCGCTGCGCTGGGCGGTCCGGTACGCAGGGCTGGTGAGCGGGCGCGTGGAGGCGGTCGCAGCGTGGGACCTGCCCGGTGCCGCGTCGTGGTCGGCCCCGGCGGTGGACACCACGTTCGACGAGGAGGAGGCCGAGCGCCGGCTGGTCGAGGAGGTCCGTACGGTCCTCGGTGAGGACGGTGCCTCTTCCGTGCACCAGCGCCTGGTACGCGGCAATCCGGTCGACGTCCTGGTGGATGCGGCGGACGGTGCGGACATGCTGGTCGTGGGCAGCCGCGGTCGAGGCGGCTTCAGCCGGGCTCTGCTCGGTTCGGTGAGCCATCAGACGGCGCTCCACGCGCCATGTCCGATCACCATCGTCCGGGCGGATGTGGACGTCGAAAGTTGATGGGCGCCTTGAATCAGGCATGGCCTCACGGATCTGAGGAACGCAGGAGCGCGCGCCCGTCTACCTCCTGGCGCGCGGTGGCAACGATTTCCGCTGATGGTCCTGATCAGGGCGAACGAGGTCCTGCGGCTGGCCAGGCGGCCACTCGGCACCGGAAGCCGGGCCGACCGGCCCCGTACCGCAACGGACCACTCGGCCCCTCGTGAATGGCCCCCCTCGGCACTGCGGTTCTCATGGCCCACAGCGTGATCGTGGAACCCGGACGCCATTCCGGCGCCGCCTTCCGAAGAGGGTGACCACGATGCAGCGCATTCGGATCCAGACCCGGCCCAAGCAGCCCGACAAGCCCGCCCCGCTGGATCTGCGCACGCCGTCCGGCCGCCCCCTGCCGTACTGATCCTTGCCGATGCGCAGCCCCGGAGGACGTCACGGGACACATGCGACGCGTCGTACCGTTCACCGAGCTCGGCCGAGGCGACATCGGGAGGGTCGGCGGCAAGAACGCCTCCCTGGCCGAACTGACCAGACGGCTGACCGCCGCCGGCCCGCGTGTGCCGCCAGGCTTCGCCACGACCGCCTACGCCTACGAGGAACCGGCTCCACGACGGTGTCGCGCTCGAAGACGACGGCGTGGGCCTGGCCCGCCTGGAACTCATCGTCGCGCACCAGGTCAAGGTCCACCCCATGGCCCTCCTGCACCCGGAACGCCTCCGACCGATGTGCCGTCGACCAGCTCGCCGAGGGCTACCTCGACCGGGGCCGGTACTTCACCGACCGGCTCGCGTACGGGATCGCCCGGATCGCCGCCTCCCGCTGGCCCGACCCCGTAGTCGTCCGCACCAGCGACTTCGAGACCAACGAGTACGCCAAGCTCCTCGGCGGCCACCCCTTCGAACCGGTGGAGGCCAACCCGATGATCGGATGGCGGGGTGCCAGCCGCTACTACAGCGACGGCTGCCGGGAAGGCTTCGCCCTCGAATGCCGGGCCCTGCGCCAGGTGCGCGAGGAGATGGGCCTGACCAACGTCATCGTCATGATCCCCTTCTGCCGCACCCTGCTGGAAGCCGACAAGGTCCTGGAGGTAATGGCGGCTGAAGGGCTGCGGCGCGGCGAGAACGGTCTCAAGGTCTATGTGATGGCCGGGATCCCCTCCAACATCCTCCTCGCCCAGGACTTCACCGAACGCTTCGGCGGCTACTCCATCGGCAGCAACGACCTCACCCAGCCGACCCTCGGCGTCGACCGCGACTCCGAAGCACTCGCCGACGTCTTCGACGAGAACGACCCCGCCGTCACCGACCTGATCCGGATCCTCCTCCCACGGGTCCAGACCCTGGGACGTCCGGTGGGCCTGTGCGGCCAGCGGCCCAGCGACGACCCGGCCTACGCCGCCTTCCTCGTCCGTACCGGAATCGACTCGACCTCCGTCGCCCCGGACAGCTTCGCCGCTGTCAAGCGGCACGTCGCCGCCGAGGAACCGCGCTACGGGGAGGACCGAATGGCCCCCACAGGGATCCGTCCGGCCCAAGCGGACCAGCCGTCGGCCGCGTGACAGTGGCATCAGCCCCGCACCATGGAACCAAGGAGTACCCGCCATGAGCACCAAGCGAGTCCTGGTCGCCTACGGCACCAAGCACGGCGCCACCGCAGGCATAGCCGAACAGATCGGCAAGACCCTCCGCGAGGACGGTCTCGACGCCGTCGTACTGCCCGCCGACGATGTCCAGGACGTCCGCGCCTTTGACGCCGTCGTTCTCGGCGGCTCCCTCTACGCCGGCCACTGGAGCAGCAAGGCCAAGCACTGCGCAGAACGCAACGCCGAATCCCTCCGGCACCGCCCGGTGTGGATGTTCAGCAGCGGCCCGCTCGACAGCTCCGCCGAGGAACACGACATCCCCCCGGTCTCCGCCGTCGCCCGTGAGATGCAGCTGATCGGAGCACGCGAGCACATGACCTTCGGCGGCAGCATCACGGCCCACACCCCGGGATTCCTCGCCAAGGCGCTGCTCCACGAAGGCAAGGGCGGAGACTTCCGTAACCCTGAACGGATCCAGAAATGGGCCCACCACATCAGCGCCGAGCTCGTCGCCGCCTGAAGGGACGGCCCCGCTCGGCACGCACAGCACGGAGGCGTGCCATGCACCACCGGACGAAAGGGACGGGCGTCAACCCGCTCAGGCGTGACGCCGACCGCACCCGGACCCACATGCATGCCGCCTTCTCGCTGACCTGCCTCCTGGCCGTCATTGCCGGTTTCGCCCTCGGGCGCGCCGCCTGGACGGACGGCCACCGCACCGCCGAGAACCTCGCACGCCACCGGCAGACCGTGACGGCCACCACGGTCGGCGAGACCACCTACAGAGCCGGAGACCACCCGACCAGCCGGCCGGTCACCGTGGCAGCCGCCACGTGGCACTACCCCTCGCAGCGCCCGCACACCGAATCCATCCCCGTTCCGGCAGGAACCCGGCACGGGGACACGGTCCGCCTGTGGGTCGACGGAAACGGCAATGCGGCCGCCGCGCCCCCCAGCCAGGCCGACGTCGCCTTGAACGCGATGGGCATCGGCATCGGAGCGCTGGCCGGGATCGTGCTGGCCGGCGGCGCCCTCGTCGCCGTGCGCCTGCGCATCGTGGACGCGCGCAGCGCACGGTCCTGGGAATCCGAGTGGGCGGGCGTCGAGCCCCTCTGGTCAGGCCGCCTGCGCCCCGGACAGGGAGCCGGCGATGACTGAGACCACCGCCGCCCCGGACCTCACGCCGGACACCGCACCGGATCCCCTGGAACCCCTTCCCCTGCTCCGCCGAGAGCTGCACACCGGCCCCCTGGGCCTCTCCAGCCGGGAAGCAGCACGCAGACTGGCCGTCTACGGCCCGAACGAGGTCCGCCGCACCGCCCGCACGAGCATCCTCAGGGAACTGCTGCGGCAACTGGTCCACCCGCTGGCCCTGCTGCTGTGGGCCGCGGCCGCACTCGCCTTCGCCGCCGCCATCGCGGTGCTCGGCTGGGCGATCGTCGCGGTCATCCTCGTCAACGCCGGATTCGCCCTCGTCCAGGAACGGCAGGCGGAGAAAGCGGTCGAAACCCTGGCCCGCTACCTCCCCGCGCAGGCCCAGGTGATCCGCGACGGGCAGGCACAGCACGTCCCGGCCCGGGACCTGGTCCCCGGAGACCTGATCGCCCTCGACGAAGGCGACCGGATACCCGCCGACGCCCGCCTGACCGAGGGAGGGATCGAGGCCGACCTCTCTATGCTCACGGGCGAGTCCACCCCGGTCGAGCGCCTCGCCGGCCCGGGTCTGGAGGGCCTCTCCCTGCTGCAGGAGCCCAACCTCGTCTTCAGCGGCACCACGGCCACCGAGGGCCAGGCGCAGGCGATCGTCTTCGCCACCGGCGACCACACCGAGCTCGGCCGGATCGCGGCCCTCAGCCAGCGCACCCACCGTGAGCCGAGCCCACTGGAGCAGCAGGTCAAGAAGGTCGCCTGGCTGATCTCAGCGGTCGCGGTCGGCATGGGGGCCGTCTTCCTCGTGACCGGGGTGGCGGTCGGCCTGCCACTGACCGACTCGCTGATGTTCGCCATCGGCCTGCTCGTCGCCAACGTGCCCGAAGGACTGCTGCCCACCATCACCCTCGCCCTCGCCGTGGGCGTACGGGTCCTCGCCCGGCAGGGCGCTGTGGTCAAGCGGCTGAGCGCCGTGGAGACCCTCGGCTCCACCAACGTCATCTGCACCGACAAGACCGGCACACTCACCCGCAACCGGATGCGCCTCCACTCCACCTGGACCCCGCCGCGCGAGGCGGCAAGCGGTACGGAGACCGCCGAACTGGTCCGTGCCGCCGCCCGGTGCACCACCGTCACCCGCGAAAGCGACGGCGCGCTGCACGGGGACCCGACCGAGATCGCGCTGGTCGAGGGCGCCTCACAACATGCCGCGCTCCTCGACCCGGCCGACCGGGACGCCCACCGACGGGCCTGCTTCCGCTTCGACCCGCGCCTGCGTCGCATGTCGGTGATCCACGACGGAGAACACGGCACCCTCCGCGTGATCGTCAAGGGCGCCCCCGAAGCCGTCCTGGCGCTGCTGGCCGAAGGCGAGCCGGCCAGCGAGGCCCAGCAGGCCGCCGACGCTCTGGCGGCGGGCGGCATGCGCGTGCTGGCCGTCGCGGTACGCGAACTGCCGCCCGGCACCGACGTAGCGCTCTCGCGGCGGCAGGACGTGGAGCGGGACCTGCGCCTGCTCGGCCTCGTCGGCCTGTACGACCCGCCGCGACCCGAGGTCGCCGCCGCGGTCCGGCGCTGCCACGAGGCTGGTCTCACCGTCCACATCGTCACCGGAGACAACGGGGCCACCGCCGCGGCCGTGGCCCGTGCCGTCGGCATCGGTACGCCGAACCTCCAGGTGGTCGCCCAGTCCGAGGCGATCGACGACCACGAGCTCGACCACCTCCTCCGCCAGGACGGTACGGAGATCGTCTTCGCCCGCTCCTCGCCCGAGACCAAGCTGAAGGTGGCCGACGCCCTGCGGGCGCACGGCCGGATCGTGGCCATGACGGGTGACGGAGTGAACGACGCTCCGGCCCTGCACCGTGCTCACATCGGCGTGGCCATGGGGCTCTCCGGCACCGACGTCGCCCGCGAGGCGTCGACCATGGTCCTGACCGACGACGACTTCGCGACCATCGTCACCGCGATCGAGTCCGGCCGCCGTGTCTACGACAACGTCCGGAAGTTCATCGTCTACATCTTCGCCCACCTCACCCCCGAGGTCGTTCCCTTCCTCGTGTTCGCGCTCTCCGCAGGGGCCGTACCGCTGCCGCTGACCGTCCTGCAGATCCTCGCCATCGACCTGGGGACCGAGACCCTGCCGGCCCTTGCCCTCGGCCGTGAGCGCGCCGAGCCGGGGATCATGTCCCGACCGCCCCGGCCCAGATCCCAGAGCGTGATCAACAAGGACATGCTCGTGCGCAGCTGGGGCTGGCTCGGCACCGTCTCCGCTGCCCTGGTCATGACCGGCTTCTTCTACGTCCTGTGGCGTGCGGGCTGGCACCCCGGCGATCCCACCGGGCCCGGAAGTCCCCTGCACCACGCCTACCTCACCGCGACCACCGCCACCTTCGCCGGCATCGTGACCTGCCAGGTCGGCACGGCCATCGCCGCCCGAACCGACCACGCGGCCCTGCGCGACATCGGGTTCTTCACCAACCCGCTGCTGCTCGCCGGTATTGCCTTCGAACTCGTCTTTACCGCGGCGCTCGTCTACGCGCCGCCGCTCCAGACCCTGTTCGGCACCGCCGCACTCCCGTTGGACGTCGTCCTCCTCATCTCGGCCTTCCCGCCGCTGGTCTGGGGAAGCGACGAGCTCCGGCGGTGGGCTCGACGCCGGCACCGCGCGCTGCAACCCGACGGACAAGGACGTGCCCGAGATCGGCGACGAACTCGCGGCCGCCCGGGCACTGGAGAACCTGGCGGAACAGCTCAAACGCACCGCCTACGGAGATATGGCAGCATCCGGGGCCGCACCGCAGCACGCCCCCCTCACGGCATACGACATTGGATGAGCGGGCACGGTCCGTTGGCATCGACCGCCTGAGCCTTACGGTGAGGCCTGGTGAGGTGTTCGGCTTCCTCGGGCCGAACGGCGCGGGGAAGCCGACCACGCTGCGGTGCCTGACCGGGCTGCTCCGCCCCACCGAGGGACTCGACCCGTTGGTCCAGGACACGTTCTTCGCACTGCTGGGCGAGGCGGCTGCCATCGGACGGACCGTCCTGCTCTCCAGCCACATCCTGCCGGAGGTGCAGCGCACGTGCGAGCGGGTGGCGATCATCCGGGACGGACGACCGGTGACGGTCCAGAGCGTCGCCGGCCTGCGCGAGGCCCAGGCCAGACGGATCAAGCTGTCCTTCCGCCCACTGGCGACGCGGTTCGGGAAGCGGTGCGGCGAAGGGCCCGTACTGGGCCCGGTCCTCCGCGTGGACGAGTTCCAGAGCGGCGCCGCGCAGTTCGGGCCTCGATGGCGGCCCAGTCGGCTGCGGCGCTGCCGGCGCCCGATCCGTCCGGACCAACCGTGATCCGGTTCGACACGATGTTCCTCCTGGGTCGAAAGCCGCTGCTTTCAGGCTTTTCCGCTTGCCGGGTTTTCGGGAGGGACCGAGCGGCCCAACCGGGTACCGACCGGCCATGCTCGCGGCTCAGCTCCTTCGGCAGCGGCACAGGTGAGTCTGTTGTCGACATCAGGTCCGCGACGCTGCGGTGCCTCATGGCGGTCGTGCCCTCATGCCGAGACGGGCGCGGTGAAATCCGCTTTGACGTCGACGACGCCCGGTACGGTACTGGCGGCGCGTACGACGATGTCCTCCATCGAGGGGTCCGGTAGCGAACCGGTGAGATAGGCGATGCCGTTGGCGACGTGGACGTGTGCCTCGACGGGACCGTGCGTGTGGACGTGCGCTTCGGCGGGAACCTGCGGGAGCAGCTGGTACATGATCAGTTCCCGGACCTCGGCGCCGATGTCCTCGTCCGGGCGCAGGAAGACCTTGAGCAGGTCGCCGCGGCTGACCACGCCGACGAGGCGGCCGTCGCCGTCGACCACGGGAAGGCGCTTGAGGTGCCTGCGTGCCATCAGACGCGCTGCGGTCGGGATCGTGGCGTCCTTCGTGACGGTCACGGCCGGGCGGGTCATCAGCTGCTCGGCGGTGGTGTCGTGTGCCGAGTCGTTGCCTTGGGGCTTGAGCAGCAGGTCGGCTTCGGAGACGACGCCGATCACTTGTCCGTCCTGGGCAAGGACGGGGAGCGCGCTGACGTTCCACATCCGCAGCTCTTCCACGATGTCCTTGAAAGCGGTTCCCCGGTCGACGGAGATCACGGCGTGTGTCATGACGTCCTCAATATTGCGCAGGTGCTTCATGGTCTTCCTCCTCGATGGAACGTCCGGTACTCGCGATGGTGTGAAGGGCGACCCTTCTGCAGGTAGGGCCGACCGGGGCGGGAAACGGTCCGGCCGACCCTGGTGTGCTCCGCCTGCGGGTGGTTCCATGGAAGTGCGGAAAGGGTCCTTGCGAGGATGCGGAGAAGCGGCCGAGCGCCGTGCACCGCACAATCGGGATCCGCGAGAAGCGGGCGGACTCTTTCCGCCCTTGCTGCGTGCCCCCACGGCCGGTCACCTGTTTTCCTTCCTTCAGTTGTGGGCGATGACGGCTACGGGGGCTGCTGCGTGGTGCAGGACCGCGTGGCCGACCGAGCCGAGGTGCGCGCCGAGGGGGGAGCGGCGCGCACGACGTCCCACGACGACGAGTCCCGCGCCCTGCGAGGCCCGGACGAGATGCTCACCCGCCGATCCCATGAACACGTTGTGGCTGACGTCCACGTCGGGGAACTTGTGCTGCCAGGGCAGCAGCATGTCGCCCACCATGTGCGTGACGCTCCTGCCGATGTCCCGTTCGTTGTCCGGGTCGAAGAACGGGACGTAGCTGTAGGCGGCCGGCATCTTCCAGCCGTGCACGGCCCTCAATGGGCAGTCACGCCGGGCAGCCTCTTCGAAGGCGAAGGCGAGTACCCGGTCGCACGCTTGATGGATGTCGACACCTACGACGATCTCGGAGCCGGAGCCCGGGTCGTCCGGGTCGTCCGGGTCGTCGGCGGGGCGGACGAGGACGACCGGGGTGTCGGTGGCGACCACGGTGGACATCGCCACCGAGCCCACGACGAAACCGACCAGGCCGCCCAGGCCGCGCGATCCGAGAACGAGCAGCCCTGCGTCGGAGGCCTCGGCCGCGAGGGCGGCGGCCGGCCGGGCCGTCAGGCAGCGGGTCGTGATCTCCAGGCGTGGGTGGCGCCCGCGGAGCTCCTGCGCCGCCTCGGTCAGGGCCTGGTCCGCCCAGCGGTCGACGTCCTGGCGGCCCAGACCGGGGAACACCGGGTCCAGGGGCCAGTCAACCGCGTGCACGAGGCGCAGCGGCACCTGGCGTAGGACAGCCTCCCGCGCGGCCCAGCGGGCTGCTGCGCGGCTCTCCGGGGAACCGTCGACTCCGACGGCGACGTGGTGCTTCATGACTGCGGTTCCTTCGTGAGCTCCGGTGTTCGTCACCACGGCATTGCGTGCCGGGCCTGCTCCGCGTGCGTGGCTGCCGTGTCGTCGGTTCGGGCGGTGACGCGCGATGCCACAGCGACGACCCCGTCGATCTGTTCGACGAGGCTGAGGAGCGTGGGGAGCTGGCTTCGGCGCTCGACCTGGCCGTCCAGGGTGACGATGCCGTCCACCACGTGGACGTCGATCTCACCGGTCGGCACGCCGAGAACCTCCGTGAGGACCTCGTCGGTGACCCGCCGGCGTATCTCGGAGTCCGGGCGCAGGAACATGCGGAGCAGGTCCCGGCGGGTGACGATGCCGACGAGCCGGTCTTCCACGTCCACGACGGGGAGGCGTTCGATACCGCGGCGGGTCATCAACCGGGCGGCGTCAGCCACTGTCTCTTCGGCGTGGACGGCGACTGCGGGCGCGGACATGACGTCATTTGCGGTAGGCGGACCAGTCGCTGTGGTGTCCTGCTCGGGGGGATGGGACCCGGGCACCGTGCGGGCCAACAGGTCCGTCTGCGATACGACGCCCACCACGCGGTCCTCGTCGTCCAGGACAGGGACACCTGATATGTCGTACTGGGCGAGAAGCTTGGCGACGTCCTTGAAGGCGGTTCCCGGGGCCACGGAGACGACCTCGTCGGTCATCAGGTCCGCCACCTTGAGATGCTTCATGAGGCCCTCCTGCTCCGCCGCGTCACGCGAGGCCGGTGTCCGGTGTGGGTGTGTTTCCCCCACCATCCGGCCGGTCTTTGCCCGCGGGCGAGGGCCGACCGGTCCCATCAAGGGGCCCGTAAGGGTCAATGCGGCAGTTTCGAGCTGCGGAGGGGCGGTGCCGACCACCGCAGTGAGGGCCCGGCAGCCGACGGCGCCGAACGGCGGGCACGGCTGACCGACTGCCCCCGCCGGCTCACGGCTGACGCAGGGCGTGCAGCAGCTCCGGGCCGGACCAGGAACGGCGGCCGCCCGGGCGTTCGGCCTCGTGAACCAGCGACATGAGCCGTGCGTTCACCGGTGCAGTCAGGCCGTGTCGTTCCGCCATGGCGACGACCTCGCCCTGGAGGCTGCTGATCTCCGTCGCCCGCCCGTGCTCCAGGTCGTCCCACATCGAGGACCGTGCGTGCGCGTCCACTTGGAGGCTGGCTGCTGCGATGCGGCGGAACAGGGCATCGGGCAGGCGCAGGATCCGTGGTGTGAGCCGGGCCGGGACGGGGCCGAGCCGTGCCGGGCGGACTCCTTGCGCGGCGAACGCCGCCAGTGCCTCCTCCTGGCACAGTGCGAGGCAGGTCCGGTACGGGCGTGCGCCCAGCTGTTCCCGCAGCGGCAGGCCGGACAGGGCATTCACCGCGTTGTTGAGGTTCATCAGCAGCTTGGCGTGCTGTACCTGTCGCATGTCGTGGCGCGGCTCGACCGGCAGTCCGGCGGCCGTCAGTGCCGCGACGAGCGGGGCGGCAGCGGGGCCGCCGTCGAGCATCAGCGCCCCACCCGTGCCCTGGTGGAAGGTGCCGGGTGCGGTCCGCGCGACGTTATACGGCACCATTCCTGCGAGCAGGGTGGTGCCCGGGAGTTCGTCCCGCAGCAGGCGGGCATTGTGCAGCCCGTTCTGGAAGCTGACGACGACGGCGTCCGGGCGGAGCCGTCCGGCCAGTTCCCGTCCGGCCGACACCGTGGCGGCGGATTTGACGGTGACCAGGACGCAGTCGGCGTCGGCAACCGGGTCCGGATCCGTGGTGAGCGTCAGCCGGTTCCGGGGGACGTGGACCGCGGGGCGGCCGCCGCCGGAGAGCGTGATCCCTTCGTGCAGCCCGTCCAGTACCGAGGGTCGCCCGATCAGTGTGACGTTCGCGTGCTGCGCGAGGTGGCCGCCGAGGTAGCAGCCGATGCTGCCCGCGCCGAAGACGGCGATCCGGGGTCGCTGGTCTCCAGTGGGGTGAGGCATCTCGGCATCGCTCCTGGTCCGCAGTGGTTACCCGAAGGTAGACAGAAGCCGTCCGGGGATCAAGGGGCACGGCTCGCCCCAGGGCTGAGCAAGCGGACAGGCCAGAAACAGCCCTGGACAGGATCGGAGTGGATGGGGACCTTTGGTCCCGTCCGCGGTCCCGGGCGGCCCTCTTCCCGAAGCGGTGGCGGTGCCAGCGTGAGTGGTGTCCCTCATCGGCTTCTCGGTTGGGAGGAACCGTGGAAAGCACATTCCGCACCCCGGACACCAGCTCGGTCACCGTCGGCGTGGACGGCTCTCAGCCGGCGCGTGTCGCTGCCCTGTGGGCGGCCGAGGAGGCCGTACGCCGGGACCGCCCGCTGCACATCGTGTATGGCGCCGACACCGACGGCAGGGCCCTGTACCTGTCGAAGGAGACCATCGAACGGGTCCGCGTCAACGGCCGGGCGCTCCTGGACGACACCGCGAAGGCCGTGTCGGCCGAGTACCCCGGGCTGAACGTGACCACCGAATTCAGCCGCGCGAACGCCGTCGACAGCCTGCACCGGGCCGGCGGACTCCATGGCACGGTCGTGGTCGGCAACCGCGGCCTGGGAGGGTTCAACTCCCTCATGCTCGGCTCGGTCGGCCTGGATGTCGCGGCCGCCGCCATGACGCCCGTCGTCGTCGTCCGAGGCATCGACGGGACCGAGGAGACCGGAACGGTTCTCGCGGCGATCCGCGACGAACACGACCTACTGATCGCCCGGTACGCCGCCAAGGAAGCCGAGCTGCACAAGGCTTCCCTGCGGCTGCTGCACGTGTGGAATGTGTTCCAGTCCGTCGGCGAGGTGGTCACCATGCTCGACGGCGTCGACGAGATCGCCAGCGGGCACGAAGAGACCCTGCGGGCCGTCACAGACGTGGTCCGCGGCGAGTTCCCCGACCTGGAGGTCCAAGCCGACGCGGAGAAGAGCATCTCCGTGGCCGGTGTCCTGGTCGAGGCGTCCCGCCACGCCGACCTGCTCGTCATGGGCGGCCGCCGGGTCCCGGGGCCCCTGGGACTCGCCCCCAACCTGGGCAAGGCCACGCACAGCCTGCTGCACCACGCCCACTGCCCAGTCCTCCTCATCCCCAGGACAGGCAGCGACTTCGGGGGCCAGTCATGACCATCCACCCGGCAGGAAGCCAAGACGTCGTCGTGGGCATCGACCCCGCCAGGGACTGGCACCTCGCCCTGGCCTGGGCCGCCGACGAGGCACAACGGCGACGGGTCCCGCTGCGCCTGGTGCTCGCGGTACCGCCCCAGCGCGACACGCATCACGTCGATGACACCCGCGGCCGGACCGCCCTGCGGCAAGCCGGCTCCGACAGGCTCGAACAAGCATCCAACTGGGTGCGTGACCACCACCCCGAGGTGGCCGTCACCGGTGAGCTGCTCGGTGGCTTCCCCGCCCCCGTCCTGGGCGGCGCGGCGCGAGAGGCCCGCATGATCGTCCTCGGCTCCCGGCACCTGAGCCGGACCGCCGAGTTCTTCAGCGCCGGCTCGCTCGTGGTCCCCGTCACCGCCCAGGCCCGTTGCCCGGTCGTCGTCGTGGGCGACGCCGAGCACATCAGCCAGCAGCCGCCCTACGTCGTCGCGGGGATCGACGGCAGTGCGTCCGCCACGGCCGCGCTGGACTTCGCCTTCGACGAGGCCGACCTTCGGGGTGCGGCGCTGCGGGTCGTCTGCGTGTGGCAGCGGCCGACGATCATGCTGGACGACGAGGAGGTGGCGCTGCGGGCGCAACGCACCCTGCTCTCCGAGGCCACCGCCGGCCTGTCCGAGAAGTACCCGGACGTGCACGTGACCCACGAGGTCCTCACTGGCCACCCGGTCGAGGAACTGGCTCGGGCCGGCGAGCACGCCTTGGCTGTGATCGTGGGCCGCCGCGGCCGCGGCGGATACACCGGCATGCGGATCGGATCCGTCGTCCACGGACTCCTGCACCGTGCGCACTGCCCGGTGATCACCGTCCCCACCGGATGAGCCCGCCGTGACCAGCCGCGCGATCGAAGTGCAGTCCGTCGGCTCCTCCGCTGGCGGGCTGACGCAGGCAGAGGCCGAACGCCGGCTGGCCCAGTACGGGCGCAACGAGGTGGCGCCTCCGCGGCCCACGCCCCTTCACCGTCGGGTGCTGGCTCAGCTGCGTGATCCGCTGATCATGGTGTTGCTCGGTGCCGCACTCCTGACCATCGCGATCGGTGACCACCCCGACGCCGTTGTCATCGGGCTGGTGGTTGTCTTCAACACGACCGTGGGAGTGGCCCAGGAGGTCCGGGCAGATCGTGCGGTCGCCGTGCTCTCCGCTCTGTCGGCCCCACACGCCCGGGTGCGGCGTGACGGTGCCGCCTACGAGATGTCGGCAGCGCTCGTGGTGCCGGGTGACAGCCTGCTCCTGGGCGAGGGAGACATCGTCGCCGCGGACGCCGATCTCACCGAGGCGTCCGTTCTTCTGATCGACGAGTCCATGCTCACCGGAGAATCGGAACCCGCCGCCAAGACCGCGGGTGACACGGTCAGCGCCGGCACCGTCGTGGTGCGCGGCCGGGGTGTCGCCACTGCCACGGCCACGGGATCCGCCAGCGCCCTCGGCCGCATCGCAGCACTTCTCGACGGGGAACACGAGCCGACCCCGCTTCAGCGCCGCCTCGCCTCCCTCGGACGCATTCTGGCGCTTGTCACCCTCACCCTGTGCGTGCTGTTCTTCGCCTCGGGCCTCGTACGCGGTCTTGGCGTGAGCACGATGGCGGTCACCGCCATCAGCCTGGCCGTCGCCGCGGTGCCCGAGTCCCTGCCCGCCGTCGTCACCCTCGCCCTCGCCCTCGGGGCCCGCCGCATGGCGGCCCGGGGCGCCCTGGTCCGACGCCTGCCGGCGGTCGAGACGCTCGGTTCGGTGAGCGTGCTGGCCACGGACAAGACCGGGACTCTTACCGAGGGACGCATGGTCGTCCAGCACGTGTGGACGCCGGCCGGAGCGGCGGACGTTACCGGCAGCGGATACGAGCCCCACGGAGACCTGACCCGTGCCGGACACTCCCTCACTCCCGAGCAGCTCCGCCCGCTGCAGGAACTGCTCACCACGGCGGCCCTGTGCAACGACGCGAGCCTCATGCCGCCCCGGAGCGGCTCCGATGTCTGGACGGCCGTGGGTGACCCCATGGAGGCCGCACTGCTGGCAGCCGCTGTCAAGGCAGGCTGCCCGGCCCCAGCTGAGCTGCAACAAGCCTGTCCCCGCATCGGAGAAGCCCCGTTCGACAGCCTGCGCAAACGGATGACCACCCTGCACCACCTGCCCGACGGCAACGTCCTGGTCTGCCTCAAGGGGGCGCCCGAGACCGTCCTGGCCCCGACGGTCCTCGCCGACCCGCCCGACGTCCTGGACCGGGCCCATCGTTGGGCTGCGGAGCTGGCCGCCCACGGCTTCAGAGTCCTGGCGGTGGCAGGCGCCGAACGGCTCCAATGGAGTCGGCCCGCCGCCGAGGCGGAACGCGGGCTGAGCCTGCTCGGGCTGGTCGCCATCAGCGATCCGCCGAAAGCGACCGCCGCCGCCACATTGGCGGCCTGCCGCGCCGCCGGCATCTCACCCGTCCTGATCACCGGAGACCACCCGGCCACCGCCCGCGCCATCGCCATGCGCATCGGCCTCGTCGAGGAAGGTCCGGCCGACACCGTCGTCACCGGACCTGAGCTGGCCGCGGCGCCCGACATCGACCTGACCGAGGTTCGCGTCTTCGCACGGACCGATCCCCAGCAGAAGCTGGACATCGTCCACGCCTGGCGCGCCCGCGGCGCAGTGACCGCCATGACCGGGGACGGCGTCAACGACGGCCCCGCCCTGCGCCAGGCCGACATCGGTGTGGCCATGGGCGCCCGCGGCACCGAGGTGGCCCGCCAGGCGGCCGACCTCGTCCTCACGGACGACGAGCTGTCCACCGTGGTCACCGCGGTCAAGGAAGGCCGCCGCGTCTACGACAACATCCGGCGCTTCCTCGTCTACGCCATGGCCGGAGGGGCCGCCGAGATCCTCGTGATGCTGGCAGGCCCCCTGCTCGGCCTGGCCCTCCCGCTTCGGGCGGGCCAGATCCTGTGGATCAACCTGCTCACCCACGGCCTCACCGGCGTAGCGATGGGCGCGGAACCGGCCGCGCCGCAGGCCATGCGGCGCCCGCCCCGGCCGCCGGAGCAGCACATCCTGGCTGCGGGGGTGTGGCAACGCCTCCTCGCCCTCGCCGCGGCCATGACATCGTTCAGCCTGATCGCCGGCATGGGCGCGCGCGGAATGGGCCTGCCCTGGCAGAGCGTGCTCTTCCTGTCCCTGCTCGGCGCCCAGCTCGGAGTGGCACTGGGACTGCGAGCCCGGTTGCTCACCACCCAGAACCTCTTCCTTCCCGCCTCAGTGGCGGCCTCCGCCCTGCTCGCGACGGCAGCCCTGTACGTTCCCGCTCTGCAGTCGCTGCTGGACACCCAGCCGGTGGGCTGGGGCGGCACAGGACTCGCCGCCGCAGCAGCACTCGCGGCATTCATCGCCGCCCGGCTCCTGCGGGGCGCCTTCCACAGAAAGGCCTGATCATGAACGAGTATTCGCCTGCCTACGGGCACGGAATCCACGCCGAGCTGGGGGACCAGATCGTCGTGGGTGGTCCCACCGTCGGTACGCCGGGCCGCGACGGAGAAGTCATCGCCCTGCACCATGAGGACGGCACCCCGCCGTACGACGTGCGCTGGTCCGACACCGGTCGTACCACCGTGTTCTTCCCCGGCCCGGACGCCCACGTCCGGCACCTTCACCACGAAACCGGTACGCCGCGGCACGACGAGAGGCCATACGGAGTCAAGGCCCGTTGAGTGGGAAGGCCGGGCCCTCCGGCCGGGGATACCGTGGAATCGATGGCCACCTGCCATCGCTTCCGGCCGGAGGTGGGGATGGGCGCAGCCGATCGGCCCACCTGCACGAGCGCAGGCGAGCAGCCCACCCGGAGCGGCGTTCCCCGGCTGCGGCTCGACGAACTTCTGGATGAGCTGCAGGTACGGATCGCCGAGGTCAGGGGAACCCGGGACCGGCTGAACGGTCTGCTCGAAGCCGTCATGTCCGTGGGCCGTGAACTCGACCTTCCGCAAGTGCTGCGCGGCATCGTCGAAGCCGCCGTGCTGCTCGTGGACGCCGAGTACGGGGCCCTCGGAGTCATCGGGACCGACAAGAAGCTGGCCGAGTTCCTTCCCGTCGGCATCAGTGACGAACTGCGCGGGCAGATCGGGGACCTGCCCTCCGGCCACGGCATCCTCGGCGAGCTGATCCGACATCCCGAGACGTTGCGGCTGGCGGAGCTGTCCGAGCACCCCGCCTCGTACGGGTTCCCGGCCCACCACCCGCCGATGCACTCCTTCCTCGGTGTCCCGATCCGGATCCGCGAGGAGGTCTTCGGAAACCTCTACATGACCGAAAAACGGGGCGGAGCCGAGTTCGACGCCGAGGACGAGGCGGTCCTGTCCACCCTCGCGGTGGCGGCCGGCATCGCCATCGAGAACGCCAGGCTCTTCGAAGCGGTCAGGCTGCGCGAGCGCTGGCTGGAGGCCGGCTCGGACATCACCAGCGCCCTGCTCTCCGGAGTGCCCGAGGACGAGGTCCTTGAGGGCATGCTGGAGCGAGCCCAGGACATCACCGGCGCGGACATGGGTGTCTTCTACCTTCTCGGCTCCGCCGGTGAACTGCGGGGCTCCCTCGCCCTCGGAGAGGGAGCCCAGGCACACCGCGGGATCGTCCTGCCCAGTACCAAGGGCACTCTCGCCGAGGCCGCACTGGCGCGCGACGGCCTCATCACGGTCCCCGACGTGGCGAGCGACGAGCGCGTCACCGTCCAGCCCGAGAGGTGGACCGGATTCGGCCCGGCCGTGGCCGTCACCGTGGGCACGAAGGAAAAGCTCAGCGGCGTCCTGATGCTCGCCCGGCGGCACGGCCGCCCCGGCTTCGCCAGCGTGGAGATCGCCGCGCTGCCGGGGTTCGCCGGCCAGGCCGCCCTCGCGCTGGAGCTGGCCGACCGGCGCCGTGACGCCGAGCAGATGAGCCTGCTGGAGGACCACGACCGCATCGCCCGTGACCTGCACGACCTGGCCATCCAGCGGCTCTTCGCCACCGGCATGACCCTCCAGAGCGCCCAGCGTTTTGTCGACCATCCCCAGGCGTCCGAACGCCTCGCGCGGGCGGTGGACGACCTGGACGCCACCATCAAGATCATCCGTTCCACCATCTTCGGACTCCGCGAGCATGAGGCCCCTGCTGAGATGTCCAAGATGCGTTCCCGCCTGGTCCGGGCCATGGACGAGGCTGCGGCAGCCCTCGGTTTCGCCCCGGCCCTGCGGATGGAGGGGCTGATCGACACCGACGTACCGTCGGCCGTCGCGGACGAGGCCCTCGCCGTTGTGGGGGAAGCACTCACCAACGTCGCCCGCCATGCCGAAGCCACGCACGCGGAGGTCTCGGTCGTAGCGGCCGCCGGAAACCTGACCGTCACCGTGACCGACAACGGCGTCGGCCTGCCCGCGGGCGGTCGGCGCAGCGGTCTGCGGAACCTGGCGGAGCGAGCGGAAAGGCTCAGCGGCCGGATGGAGGCCGCGGCGCGGGGGGACGGGGAGCGGGGCACTCGCCTGGAGTGGCAGGTACCGCTCGTTCCGCCGCAGTGACCGGCGCTGGCGTTCCTACTGCTTGGCCGTCCCGACTTGGTGCTCGTGGACCTGGGCGGCGATCACGGCTGCCTGGACCCGCCGCTCCACTCCGAGCTTGCCGAGCAGCCGGGAGATGTGGTTCTTGACCGTCTTTTCGGACAGGTAGAGGCGCTTGGCGATCTGCCGGTTGGTGAGGCCGTCGCCGATGAGTTCCAGGACGGCCCGCTCGCGTTCGGACAGCGCTGCCAGGCGGGCGTCCTCCGGTGCCTTCGCCGCCTCGGGGTCCCGCAGGGAGTGCATCAGACGGGCGGTGGTGGCCGGGTCCAGCATGGACTGTCCGGTGGCCACCGTCCGTACGGCGGCGACCAGGTCGGAGCCCTTGATCTGTTTCAACACGTAGCCGACGGCGCCCGCCATGATGGCGTCCAGCAGGGCGTCCTCGTCATCGAAGGACGTCAGCATCAGGCAGGCCAGGCCGGGCATGCGGGAGCGCAGCTCTCGGCAGACGGTGATGCCGTCGCCGTCGGGGAGCCTCACGTCGAGCACGGCCACGTCCGGGCGGAGCGCCGGCCCGCGGGTCAGTGCCTGCTCGGCCGTGCCCGCCTCGCCGACGACGGTGATGTCCGGCTCGCCGTCCAGGAGGTCATGCAGCCCGCGCCGGACCACTTCGTGGTCGTCGAGGAGAAACACCTTGATCGGCGCTTTGGCGGAGGCATTCGGATCGTCGGACATGATCGCCCCTGGTTCGGTGCCAATGACCCATTTCCTTCCGAAATTGTCTCAGGAAGGCGTACAGAACACCCGTGGCCGTGATGCATTAGGCCGCGACGGCGCCGTCCAGCTCCATCCGGACGTCCACGACGCCCTCGACGGCGCGGATCGCCCGTGCGAGCAGGGGGACCAGGGCCCGGTCCCGCAGCGGGCCGCGCAGGGTGACGACCCCGTCCTGTACGGCGAAGTCCACGTTCACGCCGGGTGTCAGCTCGGTGAGCACGCTCTGGCGGATCTCCTCTTCGAGCTCCTCGTCGGGCCGCAGGAACACTTTCAGGAGGTCGCTGCGGCTGACCACGCCTTCCAGCATGCCGAGCGCGTTCACCACGGGCAGGCGCTTGACGTGCTTGCGCGCCATGATCCGGGCGGCTTCGGCGACGGGCGCGTCGGGGTGCACGGTGATCGCCGGGCTCGACATGAGCTCCTCGGCCAGCACACCGCCGGCCTTGGACGCCTCCTCCAGCTGATCGGGCAGCGCGGGGTCCGTGCGCCGGAACTCCTCCTTCGGCAGCAGGTCCGCCTCGGATACCACTCCGGCGACGCGGCCCTCGCCTTCCAGGACGGGGACCGCGCTGACCTTCCACTCGTGCATCAGCTCGACGATCTCCTTGTAGGACGCCTCGCGGCCGATGGCGACGGCCGTGTGCGTCATGACGTCACTGACGGTGTAGCGGGATGCGGGCATGACCGGCTCCTTCGGCGTTCGGACGATCAGAGGAAGCTGCCGCTGCCGTAGGGCGCGTACAGGTCGAGGAGGCGCACGCGGGCGGCCTGCAACCGGTTGGCGAGGACCTGCCCGACCCAGTGGCCCAGGGCGGAGCCGAAGGCGGCGTCGGCGTCCATCAGCGCCCGCACGCGTTCCGCGTCGAACTCGTACGCGCGGACGGGCGACATCGCCTCTGCGCCCAGGCGCCAGGAGTAGGGCTTGAAGAGCCACGAGCAGCCGACCAGCTGGCCGGTGCCGAGGCTCCCGATGACGGCGGCGCGCCGTCCGGGCACGTGGACGTCCAAGGTCACGGTGCCGGACCGGACGATCCAGAACCGGTCGGCGTGGCCGCCCTCGCGGAAGAGACGCGCGCCTTCCTCGAAGTTGACCTCTCGGGCCAGTTCCATCAGACGGGAGCGGCAGTCGGCGGGCAGCGCCTCGGAGATGCGGGTGGGTGAAGGGGTGCTCATGGACGGCCTCCTGTTCGAGTCCGTCTTCAGTCTTGGCCTTCCCGCCGGTTCCGAGCATGGGCCCTGTGGACCCGTCCAGGGGCCGATCGGCCCATGTCCGAGATCGGTGCGTGCGGAGATTCTGGCAGCAGACGACCCGTTCACGGCCTTGCCCCCTGTCCGACTGGCAGGCGCAGAACGTACGCGAATGTGCACGGCATGGAGACGGCGGTATCCGCCTCCTCACCACGCGGCCCATCCGAATCGCGGCCTGCCCGCTCGACGAAGGACGTCCATGATGAAAAGCCACCCGGCCGGTGCGACCGCCGCTTCGCCTGCCGTCAGTGTGCCGGGACGGCGGATGGAAGAGCTCGGCGCCGACGAGGCGCTGCAGCTGCTCGGTACCGCCGAACTGGGTCGGATCGTCTTCACCCGTCACGCACTGCCCGCCGTACGCCCCGTCAACCACCTTCTCGATGCCGGCGACATCATCGTCCGCGTCCAGGACGGATCGACGCTGGCCGCGCTGCTCGCGACCCAGCAAGGTGCGGGTGTGGTCGTCGCCTACGAGGCCGACGCCATCGATCCGGGTGCGCGTCTGGGCTGGAGCGTGGTCGCCACCGGCTACGCCACCGCTGTCACCGACCCGGACGAGATCGAGCGGTACGTGCGCCTCCTGGAGCCCTGGGCCGTAGGCGGCGCATCGGGGGCGATCCGGATCCGCCCTGACCTCGTCACCGGCTTCCGCTTGTGTGAGGGCGGCCCATAGCGATGCCCGTTCGCGTGCTTCACCTCCACGAGGCCTTCCGCGTCACGATGGTCGGCACACGCCGGCAGGAGTCCCCGGAGGTGCCATGCCGAAGCGCGGTTGGACGGCGGCGGTCCCGTGTTCATTCCACGGCTACCGCGCTGCCTGGCTCCGGGGGACGTGCTGGCCGGCATCACGGTCGCGGCGTATCCCGTACCGCAGCCCATGGCGTACGCCGGCGTTGCAGGCCTGCCGCCGGTCGTCGGTCTCTGGGCCGCCCTGCCGGCCATGGTCCTCTACGCCCTCAGCGGGTCCTCCCGGCTGCTGTCGGTGGGACCGGAATCGACCACCGCTCTCATGACCGCCGTGGCTGTGGGACCGCTGGCGGCCGGTGACCTCGCCCGGTACGCGGTGCTCTCGGCGGCTCTGGCAGTCGTGGTCGGCCTGCTCTGCCTCGTCGCGTGGGCCGTCAGGTTGGGCTTCCTCGCGGATCTCCTGTCCCGGCCGGTCCTCGTCGGCTACCCGGCTGGCGTCGCCCTGATCATGATCGTGGACCAGCTTCCCCGCCTGACCGGGACCAGCGCCAGCGGATCGGGCTTCTCCCCCAACTGCTCTCCTTCCTCCATCACCTCGGTGACGTGCACCGGCCCACGGCCGTTCTCGCCGCCGGATGCCTCGCCCTTCTGTTCGTCTTCCCCCTGGCCTGGCGACCACTGCCCGGGCCCCTCATCGTCCTGGCGCTCTCCACCGCCGCGGTGGCGAGCTTCGCCCTCGACGCCAACCACGGCATCGACGTCATCGGAACGGTCCCGACCGGCCTTCCCCGGTTCGCCCTGCCCGATCCGTCGGACTACGCCGGCCTGGTCCTGCCGGCCGTCGGAGTACTCCGCCCTCGCCGACTCCGCCGGCGCCCGCACCCGGGGCGCATCGACCGTGCCCGCGCGGCTGACCGGGCCTTGCGTACGACGGCGGGTGTCGGGCGGTTGGGAGCATCCCCCTTGGAAGAGCTCCTCCTTCTCGTACTGACAGCGGCTCATGTACCGCCCGAACGTCCCCAGTGTCATGGCGCGGACCTCCGACGCCGACAGTCGGGTCGCCGCACCGAAGGCTTCTGCGATCGGTTCCGGCAGCTCGATCAGGAACTCGGCGGGCAGTCGGTACTGCCAGTGGCTCAAGCCCACGAGCTGGGCCAGCCGGCCCGGTGCCGAATCGAGACCGCAACGAGTCGCTCGTCACGCCGAATGGATGAAGAGGGGGTGCATCCGAGTGCCGACACGGCTGGTGAGAACGCGCAGAGCACCATGGCCATCTGGCCGAAACGCCGTCACGGGTCTGCCCTCACCGCGGCACCGCCACCCTCCCAACGAGCACAGTGAGCGGTGCCAACCAGCCTGCTTTTGTGCCAACTAAAATGCTTGGTCACAACGGGGTCAGCGGCGGACGCGGGGCATGCCCAGGCCGATCCACGCGATGATCTCGCGCTGGATCTCGTTGTTCCCGCCGCCGAAGGTGAAGATCACCGCGCTGCGGTAGCCGCGCTCCAGCTCGCCGTGCAGGACCGCGCCGGCGGAGCCGTCCTTGAGGGAGCCGGCCGCGCCGACCACCTCCATGAGCCAGGCGTACGCGTCCCGCCGCGCCTCGGAGCCGTAGACCTTGACGGCGGAGGCGTCCTGCGGGGTGAGGGTGCCGGACTGGACCGCGTTCACCATCTGCCAGTTGAGCAGTTTCATCGCGTCGAGGCGGGCGTGGGTGCGGGCGAGCCGGCCGCGGACCCAGGTCAGGTCGATGACGCGCCGGCCGTCGGCCAGCTTGGTCGCGGCGGCCCAGCGCTGGACGTCGTGCAGGGCGCGGATGGCCATGGTGCCGTGGGCGGCGAGGGTGACGCGTTCGTGGTTGAGCTGGTTGGTGATCAGCCGCCAGCCCTTGTTCTCCTGGCCCACGCGGCGGTTGGCGGGGACGCGGATGTCCTCGTAGTGGCTGGCGGTGGTGTCGTGCGAGGCCAGGGTGTTGATGAGGGTGCAGGAGTAGCCGGGGTCGGAGGTCGGCACGAGGAGCATGGTGATGCCCTTGTGCGCGGGGGCGTCCGGGTCGGTGCGGACCGCGAGCCAGACCCAGTCGGCGGTGTCACCGTTGGTGGTCCAGATCTTCTGGCCGTTCACCACGTAGGTGCCGGTCTCCTCGTCGCCCTCCCGGACGGCCCTGCACCTGAGCGCGGCGAGGTCGGTGCCCGCGTCGGGCTCGCTGTAGCCGATGGCGAAGTCGATCTCCCCGGCGAGGATCCTGGGGAGGAAGTACGCCTTCTGCTCGTCGGTGCCGAACTGCATGAGGGTGGGACCCACGGTGTTCAGCGCCATCAGCGGCAGCGGGACGACGGCCTGCGCGGCCTCGTCGAAGAAGATGAACTGGTCCATGGGCGACATGCCGCGCCCGCCGTACTCCTTCGGCCAGCCGACGCCGAGCCAGCCGTCGGCGCCGAGACGGCGGATGGTCTCCCGGTAGAAGCGCTTCTGCGCGGCCGGGTCCTCGTAGCGGGCGTAGACGTCCTGCGGCACGAGCTCGGCGAAGTAGGCACGCAGCTCGGTGCGCAACCGCTGCTGCTCAGGCGTGTATTCGAGGTGCACGGCCCCTCCGGGAATCTCGCGGTCCAGCCGGTCGGTGTGGTGGCGGCGGCCAGGGTAGAACCCGTTGCAGAAATCCGGAAGGGGTGGTGATGGACCGTCAGGAGCACTGGCGGGCGGGGGAGTCCGGTACGCGGCCCTTCCCGCCCGCGGCGGCTAACAGGCGGGGGACGAACCCTTCTGGCCCTTGAGGTCGCGGTTGTACAGCCACCCCGTGGCGTTCGTGCCGTCCACGCGCACGAACGTCCACTGGTTGCCGTACGAGTTGACGATGTAGCACTGGTACCAGAGCTTCGTGCCGTCCTTGACCAGGCTGCCCTGCGAGCACTGCTGGTACGGCGCGGCCAGCAGGTGGTGGTCGCCGGAGATGTAGCCGTAGGTGCCCGGCGACGGGTCCCTGTGGGTCCAGCCCGCACAGCCCGTCGGTACGGGGCTCGGCTTGGCCGGTGCGGGCGAGGAGCCCTTCGCGGAGGGCGACGCGGTGCCCGCCTTCTTCGAGGCGCTCACGGACGGCTTCGCCGTGGGTCCGGAGCCGGACGGCGACGGGGCCGGGGTCGGCGCGCCCGACTGCCCGCCGGTGACCGGGGAGCCGCCGGGCGCCGGGGTCGGGGCCACCGCCTGCGCCCGGTCGTCACCGTCGCCGCCGGAGGTCACGGCGTAGGTGACGCCACCGGCGGCGAGTACGGCGACGACCGCCACGGCCATCGCGGCACGGCTGCGGCGCCGCGCCCGGTCCAGGGCCGCCGAGCCGGAACGGCCGACCGTGAGCGCCTGACCGGGCGGGGGTCCCTGAGGCGGGCCCTGCGGCAGTCCCTGTGCCGGGAAGTCGGGCTGGGGGGCGGGGGCGTAGGGGTGCGGAAACGATACGCCGCCGACGTCGAAACCGGCCGGGGGCGGGGGCCCGAAGCCGGGAACGGGGGCGGGGGCCGGAACGGGGGCGGGCCCGAACGCCGGCTGTGCGCCGGGGACCGGCGGGACCGCAGCGGGCGCCGTCGTGGGAGCCGCCGTGGGAGCCGCGTCGCCGCCCGCCGCCACCCGCTCCAGCATCGCGCGCGCCTGGTCGGCGGTGGGACGGTGTCCCGGCTCCTTCGCCATCAGCGCCCGCAGCACCGGGGTGAGCGGTCCCGCGCGCCGCGGCTCGGGCAGCGGGTCGCCGACGATCGCGGCCAGCGTGGACCACACCGAGGTGCGGCGGAACGGCGAAACGCCCTCCACCGCCGCGTACAGGGTCATCCCGAGCGACCATATGTCGGAGGCCGGGCCCGGTTCCCTGCCCTGCGCGCGCTCCGGCGGCAGGTAGTCGAGCGAGCCGACCAGCTCACCGCTGCGGGTCAGCTTCGCCACGGCCTCGTCGCCGGAGGACTCGATGGTGGCGATGCCGAAGTCCGTGAGGACGACCCGGCCGCCGCGCTCCAGCAGGACGTTGCCCGGCTTCACGTCCCGGTGGAGGACGCCCGCGCGGTGCGCGGCGTCGAGCGCGTCCATCAGCTTGGCGCCGATCGCGGCGGCCTCGTGCGGGTCGAGCGCGCCGCGCCGCGTCACCACCTCGTCGAGCGAGGGTCCGTCGACGAGTTCCATGACGATGACGGGCAGACCCTGCTCGTGCGTCACGTCGTGCACGGTGACGACGCCGCCGTGCCGGATGCGGGCGGCGGCCTGCGCCTCGCGCTCCATCCGGGTGCGCAGGTCGGCCAGTTCGGCGTCACTGGAGTCGGTGTAGGCCCGCAGGACCTTGACGGCGACCTCGCGGGCGAGCAGTTCGTCGACGGCCCGCGCGACCACGCCCATGCCGCCGCGGCCGACCACGGAGGTCACCCGGTAGCGTCCCCCGAGCACCTTTCCGATCAGGTCCCCGTCGCTGGCTTCCCCCGCTTGGCCCGCTGGCACCACATGCTCCGTTCCACGACCGGTCGTCCGTCTCGACTCGCTGACGGGGCACAAGCGTAGATGCACCCTCCACGGACGGGCCGGGCGGCTGCCACCCGCCCTGCGGCGCACGGCGGATGGGCCTTCGCTCCCTCGCGGCCGGCTCCACCCGGCGGCCCCTGCCGGCTCCCGTGTGAAGGCGGGGAGCCGGCGGGGGCGCTCGGTGCGGGCGGCTCGGTCCGGTCCGCCCGCTGAGCCGGAGGAAGCGGCCTGGCCGTGGCCTAGCCGCCCTGGCTGCACTGCCCGGTGCTCGGGCCCGTGACGGTGTTCTGCGCCTGGAGGAGGGTCGGCGCGTTGCCCTCGCACCGCAGCGGGCCGGTGACGCGGTTGGACCGGAAGGCGGGCGCGGGGTCCGCGGACGCGATGCCCGGGCCGCTGTTGCCGGTGATCCGGACCGGTCCGGTGACCGTGTCGGCCGAGGCTTCGAGGCCGCCGGTGTTCGCGTCGAGGGTCAGCGGACCGCGGACGGTGTTGCCGGCGCAGGCCGTCGTCTCGCGGTCGGAGCCGAAGAGGACCGGGCCGGTGGCCCCCTCCACGGAGACCGGGCCGGTGAGCGCGGACCGGCAGAGGGTGACGGCGGTGGCGCCCCGGGCCGACACCGGGCCCGTGATCGTCGCGTCCGAAACGGCCAGGGCCCCGCCGGGGCGTACGGTCAGCGGGCCGCTCTGGCTGCCGCCGGCCGCGATGCACAGGGCTTCGCCCGGGGCCACGGTCAGCGGGCCGGCGTGCGCGGTGGTGAGGCAGGGGCCGCTGAACCCGACGGTGACCTCGGTGGGCGCCGCCGTCGCGCCCGGGGTGAAGGCCGGGTCGCCGCCGTAGCGTGCGGTGATGGCGTGCGCGGAGGGCTGGAGGGTGCCGGTACGGATGCTCGCGCGACCGCCGTCGAGCCGTGCGGTGCCCAGCGGGGTCGGTCCGTCGAAGAACGTGACCTCGCCGCCGGGGGTTCCGGCGTCCGGGTTGGCCGGGTCGACGGTCGCGGTGAGGGTGACCGGCCGCCCGAACAGCGGGGTCGCCGTGTCCGCGGTCACCGTGACCGAGGTTCCGTACCGGAAGGAGACGACCGCCTTGCCGTTGCCGTGGTTGACGCCCCCGGTGAGGGTGGCTCCGAGGGCCGTCGGGGCCGCGAAGCCGCTGCCCCCGCCGCCGCCGGCTCCGTAGAGGTCGCCGGGCCTGCCGCCGCCGGAGCCGCCGCCACCCGCGAAGTAGCCGCCGCCACCGCCACCTCCGCCATTGCCGCCGCCCCCGCCGTTGCCGCCGGAGCCGCCGCTTCCGGGGTTGGGCAGGCTGGTGTACTGGTCGGTGTCGCTGCCCGCGGCGCCGGGTGCCCCGACCGCGGAGTTACGGCTTCCGCCCGCCCCGTGGGCGGACCGGGTTCCGCCGCCTCCCGCGAGGCCGGACCCGTCGGGGCCGCCTCCCTGGCCGCCGGGCTCCCCTTCGGGCCCGCCGCCGTCGCCGCCGTGCAGCAGCGGCCCGCCGTTGCCCGCGCCACCGCCGCCGCCTGCCACCAGGATCCGGTCGGCCGGGCCGAAGGCCCCCGTACGCAGGTCGCTGGCGCCGCCGCCGGAACCGCCGCCGCCGTGGGCGCCGCCGCCGCCGGAGCCGTGGCCGGTGCCGCCGGGGCGGGCGAACTCGCCGTGCCGGGAGGTACCGGAACTTCCGACTCCGCCGATGGTGATCTGGAGGGCCTGCCCCGCCACGACGGGCAGTTCGGCGCGGGTCTCGCCGCCCAGTCCGCCGGGTGCCCCGCCGTTCGGGGGGCTGGGGAGGACGAAGCCGGCCGCGCTGCCGCCCTCGGCGCCGAAGAGGTCGACCGTCACCGCGGTCACCCCGGCCGGGACGGTGAAGGTGTCCGTGCCCACGGTGGTGTAGGTGCAGGTGGGCGACGCGGCGGTGAAGGCGCCGCCCGCGCCGCAGGGGGTGACGGCGCCCGGTGCCGTCGGCTCGGCCGCGGCGGGCAGGGGCGCCAGCGCGGCGGCCAGCAGGCCGGCGGCTCCGGCCACCTTCAGGATCTTCGATCGGTACATGTTCAACTCGGTTCCATACGACGGTACTCGGGAGATGGGACGTGCGGGGCCGCGACCGGGGCGCAACCGTGGCCCCACCCGCGGCAACGGTGCCGCGGGTGGATCAGACGCCGTCGTCGGCGCACAGCGCCCAGGCGTCGGAGTAGGTGCTCGGGGAGCTGACTCCCCCGGTGTGGGTGGTCGCCGACCAGTACGAGGCCGTGGTGGTCCCGTCCGCGACCGGGTTGCCGCCGGAGTCGCTGGGGTAGCTGCCGTTGAGGTGGTCGCCCTGGGAACCGGGCCCGGTGAAGTTCGTGGTCGTGACGCCGCCTCCGCTGATCGCGGCGCCGCCGCCGATCAGCTTTCCGTCCCCGCCGCCGCAGCCGACCGTCACGGTCCGGCCCGTGGTCGCGGCGGTGGGGCCGCTCACCTCGCTGTGGCGGACCTTCACGGTCGCGCCGCTGACGTTGATGTCGTCGCCGCTGCAGATGGCGTACGCGTACGTGGTGTTGTCGCTGTTGCCGCCGCCCCCGTTCCAGCCGACGGCGCTCCAGGAGTCGGGGTTGGTCTCACCGTCGGCCGCGGCCTTCTGGCCGTAGCCGTGGGCGGGGTTGTTGAAGGTGGGGAATCCGGCGATGGGCTTGAGGCTGCCGACGGCGGCCGGGGTGGTGCGGGCTCCGCCGCCGAGCAGGCGGGTGCCGGCCGGACAGGTGGCGGTGACGAGTCCGACGGTCGAGCCGGCGGTGGGGCCGGCCAGCTTGTTCATCACCACCTGGGTGTGGTTGATCAGGCTGCTGCTGAAGCACATGGCGTACGGGGTGCTGGAGAAGGAGGCGTTGACCGCGCCGCCGCTGCCGCCGATGCCGAGCCAGTGGGTCACGTCGGTGCCCACCACTCCGGTGGAGCCGGTGTACTCGGTGCTTCCGTCGGGGCTCGGCGAAGTGCCGTTGATCTTGTTGCCGTTGGAGGACGACCCGGTGCCGATGGCCTGGTTGATGCCGCCGCCGGAGACCAGGCCGCTCGCACACGCGGCGTCGGTGGAGATCTCGGAGAAGGCCGCGGCCGGCCCTGACGAGGCGCCGGGGGTCTTCACCGTCACGCCGGCCGTATTGGCGTAGGCGGTGCCGGAGACCGCCAGGCCCAGCAGGGCGGCCACGATCAGCGCCTTGCCCGCCACGGGACGTCGCAGAAGGAACTTCCGCACGGTTTCTCCCTTTCGGAGAGGAGGTTCGGGCGGCCGGGGGCCGCACGCGAGCAGCACCGTTCCCCGGACGGGGTCCGGTTCGGCGCTGGAGGGTGGGATCGGGTGGTCGGCACGGCGGAGCGGCGGCGTGGACCGGTATCGGGCACCTGCGGCGGGGCGGGGCAGGCCAGATCGTGGCCTGCCCACCGCCCGGCCGGAGCGCGATGCACTTGCGGAATGTAGCAGTCCCATAAGGACGCAAGTAAGGCCGGATCCTCGACTTTTCCTGGCAGATGCGGTACTGGCGAGTAGGCCGGTCCGGTCCCTGCGGAGGGGGGCGGTTCAGACCCGGGGTGGCGCGAGGCCCGTGCCCGGCAGCCCGGGGCGGATCAGCACCTTGATGTGGCGCTCCGGGCGGCGCAGGGAGGCGAAGGCCGCGTCGAGCCCGCCGAAGCCCGCTTCGGCGGTGACCAGCGCGGCCGCGTCGATGCGGCCGTCGGCCAGCCGGTCCAGGGTGGCACCGAACTCCCGCGGCGGGTAGGTCAGGCACATCCTGACGGTGACGTCCTTGTAGATGCCGACCACCGGGCGGATCACGTCGTCCGTCATCACCCCGCCGATCTGGAGGATCTCGGCGCCGCGCGGGACGGTGTGCAGCAGCCGGTTCAGCATCCCGGGCAGACCCACGCAGTTGACCACCACCATCGGCCGCGGCCGGGGCCCGGCGAGCCCCGCGCAGTGTGCCACCGGGTCCTGTCCCCCGGACGGGTCCACCACCGCGTGCGCGCCGAGCCGGGCCGCGGCCGCGCGCCGCAGCGCCGAGGGGTCGGAGGCCACGACGGGGCCGGCGCCGCGCTCCAGCAGGGCCGCGACGGCGCCCAGCCCGACGGGTCCGCAGCCGACGACCACCGCGGGCGTGCCGGGCCCGGCCTCCGTACGGGCGATGTTCCCGAAGCCGACGGCCAGCGGCTCGGTGAGGGCGGCCAGGGCCAGGTCCAGGGAGTCCGGCACCGGGAGCAGGGCCTGCGCCTGGACGACGATCCGTTCGCCGAAGCCGCCGGGGAAGGCGTTGCTGTAGCCGACGGTACGGACGACCCCGCCGGCGTCGAGGGCCCAGGGCAGGGCGACCACCCCGGTGCCGGGCGGGGGGCCGCTCGCGCCGGGTCCGTAGGCGAGGACCCGGCCGGAGAACTCGTGGCCCATGACCAGGGGGCGGGCCGGGTCGAAGAGGAAGCCGGTGGTGCCGCTGTCCCGGGAGGCCCGGAGGAACTCGGCGGTGTGGGCGACCGCGCTGAGGTCGGACCCGCAGATGCCGCAGGCCTCGGTGGCCACCAGCGCCTGTCCGGGGCCGGGTACGGGGTCCGGGTGCTCGCCCACGGAGAAGCGTCCGGCCACCAGGGCCGCAGCCCTCAACGCACTTCCCCCTTGCGGGCGATGGCCTGCTCGGTGGAGCGGCGCAGGGCTCCCGTGAAGCGCTCGCCGTTGCGGGCGGCCCAGTCGAGGCTGGCCCGGCGGGCGTCGGTGGTTCCGGTGAGCCGGGGCACGACCCGTTCGGCGAACAGCTCCAGGCTGCGCAGGGCGGCGGCCGGTTCGGCCAGGTCCAGCTGCAGGATCAGGAAGGTACCGAATCCGCCGGTCCTCCCGGCCAGTTGCCCGATCCGTTCGACGGCGTCCTCGGCGGTGCCGATGACGGCCCGGCCGAAGGCGGGCAGCCCCTCCTCGGTCCAGCGCCGGACGGCGCCGGCCGCGGTGGCGCACCCCGGCAGCCGGACACCGCCGAGGGCCTCGATGTACGCGACCAGGTCGAGCACTCCGAACTCCGCCTGTTCCAGGGCTGCTTCGCGGGTCTCGGCGAGATGGACGGGGGTGACCAGCCGCCAGCTGCGCCGGTCCGCGCCGCGTCCCGCTTCGGCGCAGGCCCGTTCGTGGGCGGCCCAGTTGGTGTCGAGCGTGGCGAATCCGGCCGGGTCGGCGGCGGCGAGCGAGAGCACGCCGGCCCCGTGGCGTCCGGCGAGGACGGCCCCGGTCGGCGAGACGGCGGAGGCGACGGCCACCTCCATCTCCCTGCCCCGGTAGGGCCCGAGTTGCAGCCGGGCCTCGTCCAGGGTGAACCAGTCGGTGGCGGCCGTGACGGTCTCCCCGCGCAGCAGGCGCACGATCGCCTCCAGGGAATCGGCCATCATCGCGCGGGAGTCCATCGGGTCGACGCCCATCATGAAGGCGTCCGAGGCCAGTTGGCCGGGGCCGACGCCCAGCATGGCGCGGCCCCGGGACTGCTGGTCGAGCTGGCAGATCCGGTCGGCGAGGACCAACGGCTGGTGGTACGGGAGGGAGTTGACCCCCGTGCCGAGCCGGATCCGTGCGGTGCGTTCGGCGGCTGCCGCCAGGAACACTTCCGGCGAGGCGATGATCTCGTACCCGGCGGAGTGGTGCTCCCCGGCCCACACCTCCTCGTACCCGAGCCGGTCGAGCTCCGTCACCAGCTCCAGGTCGCGGCGCAGTTGGAGGGCGGGGTCGCGGTCGGGCCGGTGGTAAGGGGCGAGGAACACCCCGAAGGCGGACGGGAGGTACGGCTGGGGCATGCGCGGGTGTCCCTTCGGACGGTGCGGGCGTTCGGACGACGGGTGGCCGTCGTCCGACGAAACACCGCACGCGCCGCACCTTCAATGGCGGCGGCCCGGTCCTCCCGCTGAGTGGGACGCCCGGGCCGCCCGCCCGCCGCGCCCTTCCGCGATCCGCACCACTCCGCGCTCCCCGGGCCGTCGGCTCAGGGGCGCCGGCTCAGGGCGCCGATCATGGCGGCGGCCGTCGCCGCCATCGCCGTCCGGGCCGCGGTGAGGTAGGGGCGGGGGTCCGCCGGGGTGAGGTGGGCGCGGATGGCCTCGGTCATGGCCACGTTGAGGGCGGTGCCGATGTTGACCTTGCGGATCCCGCCGGCGACGGCGGCCGCGAGCTCCTCGTCGGGGAGGCCGGAGGAGCCGTGCAGGACGAGCGGGACGTCCACCGCCTTGGCGAGCCGCGCCAGCAGGGCGTGGTCCAGGGCCGCGGTCCGGCTGGTCATGGCGTGGCTGCTGCCGATGGCCACGGCCAGGGCGTCCACCCCGGAGTCGGCGACGAACCGGCGCGCCTCGTCCGGGTCGGTACGCGCGCCCGGCGCGTGCGGGTCCAGGGGGGCGGCTCCGTTCTTGCCGCCGACCTCGCCCAGCTCGGCCTCGATCCAGAGGCCGTTGGCGTGGGCCCAGTCGGCGGCGGAGCGGGTGGCCTCCAGGTTCTCGGCGTAGGGCAGGTGCGCGGCGTCGTACATCACCGATCCGAAGCCGGCGTCCGCGGCCTGCCGCAGCAGGTCCGGGCTCTTGACGTGGTCGAGGTGGAGCCCGACGGGCACCCCGGCGGCCTCGGCACAGGCGACGGCGGCACGGGCGATGGGCAGCAGGGCCCCGTCGCGGAACTTCACCGCGTTCTCGCTGAGTTGCAGGATGACGGGCAGGCCGGTGCGCTCGGCACCCTGGACCACGGCTTCGGCGTGCTCCAGCGTGATGATGTTGAAGGCCGCGACGGCGCGGCCGGCTCCGGCCGCTTCGGCCACGAGGTGTCCGGCGGGGGCGAGGGTCATCGGACCGCCCCCTCGCCGGTGGCGGTGAGGATGACCGAGCGGGTGAGGTTGCGGGGCGCGTCCGGGTCCAGCTGCCGGTGGGCGGCCACGGCAACGGCCAGCCGGTGCACGCGCACCAGTTCGGCGAGCGGGTCGAGCGCGCCGTCGATCCACTCGGCGCCGGTCCCGAGGACCTGCTCGGCGATCCCGTCGGGGGTCCCGCCCAGCGACCAGGTCACGGAGCCGGGCCCGGTGACGCTGACCGGGCCGTGCCGGTACTCCATCGCCGGGTAGGCCTCCGCCCAGGACAGGGAGGCCTCGCGCATCTTGAGGGCGGCTTCGTTGGCCAGCCCGACGCTCCAGCCCCGGCCGAGGAAGGTGAACTGGCCCCGGCCCTCCAGTCCGGCGGGCAGCGGTTCGGCGAGCGCGACGCGGGCGTCGGCGACCACGGCCGGGGTGTGGGCCCCGACGTGGGCGCGCAGCAGGGTGAGGGCGGTGGTGGCGAACCGGGTCTGGACGACGGAGCGTTCGTCGGCGAAGTCCAGCACGACGAGGTCGTTCGCCAGGGTCGTCACCGGCGTGTCGGGGTCACCGATGACGGCGGTGGTCGCGACCCCGGCCTCCCGCAGGCCGGCCAGCAGGTCGAGGACCTCGGTGGTGGTCCCGGACCGGGTGAGCGCCACGACCCGGTCGTAGCGTCGGTGGCGGGGGAACTCCGAGGCGGGGAAGGCGTCGGTCTCGCCCTGTCCGGCCTCCTCGCGCAGGGCGGCGGCGGCCTGGGCCATGAAGTACGAGGTGCCGCACCCGACGATCGCGGTACGCTCCCCCGGCCTCGGCAGCACCCCCCGGTGGGCCGGGGCCAGTTCGGCGGCCCGTTCCCAGCTTTCGGGCTGCGTGGCCAACTCGTACGCGACGTGACTCATGCGGGCTCCCTGCGCGTTGGGTGCGTGTTCCTGCAAGGTAGCGGGCCATTTCGCGCAACTTCAAGCATCTACGGGGTGGCGGCCTGGGTTAATCTCGACGGCGGGGCCGGAGCGAGGCCCGGGATACGCACGGGAGGGGCGCCATGACCCGCAAGGAACGCTGGCAGACGCTGCTGGATCTGCTGGTGGAACGGGGCGGGCTGGAGGTGGAGCCGGCCGCCGAGGCCCTCGGCGTGTCCGCCGCGACGATCCGCCGGGACCTCGACCAGCTCGCCGAGCAGCAGCTGCTGGTCCGCACGCGCGGCGGGGCCGTCCCGCACGGGGTCTCGTACGAACTGCCCCTGCGCTACCGCACGTCGCGGCGGGCCGCGGAGAAGCTGCGGATCAGCGGGGCGGTGGCGGCGCTGATCGCACCGGGCGAGGTCGTCGGCCTCACGGGAGGCACCACGACCACGGAGGTGGCCCGCGCCCTGGCGGCCCGCGCGGACCTGGCCACGGGCTCGCCCGCGTTGACGGTGGTGACCAACGCCCTGAACATCGCGGGCGAGCTGGTGATCCGCCCTCAGTTCAAGATCGTCCTGACGGGCGGGGTGGCCCGCCCCCAGTCGTACGAACTGACGGGCCCGCTGGCGCAGCAGGTCCTCGGCCAGCTCACGATGGACACGGCCGTCCTGGGCGTGGACGCCTTCGACCCGGCGGACGGCGCGGCGACCCGGCACGAGGACGAGGCGGCGATGAACCGCCTCCTGTGCGAACGCGCCCGCCGCGTCGTCATCGCCGCCGACTCCAGCAAACTCGGCGTCCGCGCCTTCGCCCGCATCTGCGCCACGTCGGAGGTGGACGTCCTGGTGACGGACACGGGCCTCCCCCCGGACGTAGCGGCCGGCTTCGCGACGGCGGGGGTGGAGGTGATCCGGGTGTGAGGGGGGGCGGAGTGGCCGGTCGGGGGGGGTGGCCGGTCGGGGGCGGGACGCGTGGTCGGGGCCGGGGTGGGCGGGACACCGGCGGACGGGATCGGGGAAGGGCTGGGGACTTCCCGCCAGTCCACTGTCCTTCCGTGCCGGGCCGGCCCGTCAAGGGCGCTCCCTGCGGTCGCGTCGCTTCGCGATGGCCTTCGGCCACCCTTGACAGACCGTCCCGCCACGGAATGCCAAAGACTGTCGGGAAACCCCCAAAAGAACGGTCACGGGGGACAGGATGCAGGAGCGGCCCCGCCAGAGAAGCGACGAGGGATCCCGCTCCATCCACGAATCAGTGACCACATCGCCCTAGGGGCACCCCCCGGGCATCCCCGGCGCGCCAGATCGCTACGCGCTTCTCCCGGCCCAGCGTCCGGCGGCCGTCTGTGGCCGGACATAGGCCGCCCAAGGCCGCCTGTCTCCCTCCATCACGCGATTGCGGGCAGTTTGTCCCTATTTGCTGGCCGCACAGGCGCCATATGGCTCCTTGCAGGAGTGAGAGGACGAGGATGGTGTCGTCAGAGTCCGGCTAGGCCACTGTTCGCCCCACTGAGGGCCTTCAGCCGCCCGCCGAGGGTGGGAAAGCGCAGATCCGGCGGCTTGTGAGCGACCCAAGACGGCCGTCGGCCGCTCTGTCGGGAGAAGCGCGTAGCGATCTGGCGCGCACCAGCCCCTGACGGGCCGCGGACGCCGGGATGTGAGAAGCGCGTAGCGATCCGATGCGCCCGGGGGTGCCGGAGGACGGTCCGGTCGCCGTTTGGGGAGGGCCGCTGTGCCGGTGTGGGGCCGCAGGTGTGTCGTCCCCGGACCTGAGCGTGCCCCGGCGGAGACGCCTCGTCGCTTCTCTGGCGGGGCCGCTCCTGCATCCTGTCCCCCCTGACCGTTCCTCTGGGGGCTTCCCGACAGTCTTTGGCATTCCGGGACGGGACGGTCTGTCAAGGGTGGCCGAAGGCCATCGCGAAGCGACGCGACCGCAGGGAGCGCCCTTGACAGGCCGGCCCGGCACGGAAGGACAGTGGACTGGCGGGAAGCCCCCAGCCCTTCCCCGATCCCGTCCGGCCGGTGTCCCGCACACCCCGGCCCCGACCGGCCACCCCTCCGACCGGCCAACCCCTCAGTGCGCCGGGACCCGTTCCGCCTCGCGGGACAGGGCTGCCAGGACCGGGGCGATCAGGGGGTGGGACTCGGCGCCGCGGCGGGTGGCGGCGAAGACGCGGCGGGTGGCGGCCGGGCCCGTCACCGGGCGGACGCGGACCTCCTTGAGGTCCATGCCGCGCAGCGCCGAACGTGGCACCAGGGCCACCCCGGCCCCCGCACCCACCAGGGCGGTCACGGCCCGGAAGTCGTCGGAGGAGTGCGCGAAGCGGGGCTGGAAGCCCGCCAGTTCGCAGGCCAGCAGGGTCACGTCGTGGCAGGGGTTGCCGGGGTACTGACCCACCCAGTCCGCGTCGGAGAGGTCCGCCAGCGCCACGGCGGGGAGGTCGGCGAGCGGGTGCCCCGAGGGCAGGACGGCATCGAAGGGTTCCGCGTAGAGCGGGAGGACCGACAGGCGGGCGTCGTCGGCGCCCGGACCGCCGCGGTACTCGACGGCCAGGGCCACGTCGGCCTCCCCGTCGAGCAGCATGGGCAGGCTCTGGTCGCCCTCCGCGTCCCGGACCCGCAGGCGGATGCCCGGGTGTTCCAGCGCCAGCCGGGAAATGGCCGGGGCCAGCACCTCGGCGATGCCGGTCGCGAAGGCGGCGACGGTGACCTCGCCCGCCGATCCGCCCGCGTAGGCGGCGAGTTCCGCTTCGGCGCGCTCCAACTGGGCCAGTACCTCATGGGTGTGGCCCAGCAGGATCTCCCCGGCCGCGGTGAGCCGTACGCCCCGGCCGCTGCGGGTCAGCAGCGCGTGGCCGGTCTCCTGCTCCAGCGCGGCGAGCTGCTGGGACACGGCGGAGGGGGTGAGGTACAGGGCTGCGGCCGCGGCGGTCACCGTACGGTGGTCCGCCACGGCCCGCAGGATGCGCAGCCGGCGGGGGTCGATCACCCCTCCATTGTCTCAGCCGGCGGACGTGCGGAGCGCCGCGCGGGCGTCGACGAAGGCGGCCACCGCGCGCTCCACGTCGGCCGTGGAGTGGGCCGCCGAGAGCTGGACGCGGATGCGTGCGGCGCCCATCGGCACGACCGGGTAGGAGAAGCCGATCACGTACACGCCGCGCTCCAGCAGCAGCTCGGCCATCTTCGCGGCCTCGGCGGCGTCGCCGATCATGACGGGGGCGATGGCGTGGTCGCCGGGCAGGATCTCGAAGCCCGCCTCGGTCATCTTCGCGCGGAAGAGGGCGGTGTTGGCCGCGAGGCGCTCGCGCAGGTCTCCGGCGGACTCCAGCAGGTCGAGGACCTTGAGGGAGGCGGCCGCGATGACCGGGGCGAGGGAGTTGGAGAAGAGGTACGGGCGCGAGCGCTGGCGCAGCAGCTCGACGATCTCGGTGCGGGCCGCGACGTAGCCGCCGGAGGCGCCGCCCAGGGCCTTGCCGAGGGTGCCGGTGATGATGTCGACGCGGTCCATGACCCCGTGCAGTTCGGGGGTGCCGCGGCCGCCGGGGCCGACGAAGCCGACGGCGTGCGAGTCGTCGACCATCACCATGGCGTCGTAGCGGTCGGCGAGGTCGCAGATCTCGGCGAGGGGGGCGACGTAGCCGTCCATGGAGAACACGCCGTCGGTGACGATCAGGCGGCGGCGGGCGTCCTGCGCGTCCTTGAGCCGGGCTTCCAGCTCGGCCAGGTCACGGTTGGCGTAGCGGTAGCGGCGGGCCTTGGAGAGGCGGATGCCGTCGATGATCGAGGCGTGGTTGAGGGCGTCGGAGATCACCGCGTCCTCGGCGCCGAGCAGGGTCTCGAAGACGCCGCCGTTGGCGTCGAAGCAGGAGGAGTAGAGGATCGTGTCCTCCTGGCCGAGGAAGGACGAGAGCCGCGCCTCCAGCTCCTTGTGCACCTCCTGGGTGCCGCAGATGAAGCGGACGGAGGCCATGCCGTAGCCCCAGCGGTCCAGGGCCTCCTTCGCGGCGGTGACGACCTCGGGGTGGTCGGCCAGCCCGAGGTAGTTGTTGGCGCAGAAGTTGAGGACCTCGCCGGGGGCGCCGCCCGCGGTGACGGCGACGGCGGCGTTCTGCGGGGTGCCGATGACGCGCTCGGGCTTGTGCAGGCCCGCGGCGCGGATCTCGTCGAGGGTGGTGCGGAGGTCTTCGCGGACGGACTCGAACATGACTTCTGTGTCTCCTTGTACGGTGTGCCGGGCGCGGCCGGTGGGAGCGGAGCGGAGCCGGGGCGGGCGGACGAAGGGGGCCGGGCCCCGCGGAGGGGGGGGGAGTTGCGGGGCCCGGCGGAGGGAGATGGTCTTGTGGCGGCCCGGACCGGCCAGGACGCGGCCGCCCGGATCGTCGGAGCGGCTCGGGACGCGGTCGCCCCGACCACCGGACCGGCCGGGACGCGGTCGCCCCGATCGCCGGAGCGGCTCGGTAAGCGACCGCCCCGACCACCGGAGCGGCTCCGGAGGGGGTGCCCCGGGGCGGGCCGGGGCGGGCCGGGCGGGGGCGTGACCCCGCCGGTCCCGCCCGGTACCCGTCCGTCCGCGCACCCGCGCGTACCGCGCACCCGCTCCCGGCGCGGGATCAGGCCGTCCAGTCCAGGATGATCTTCCCGCTCCGCGCGGTCGACGCCTCGTCGAAGGCCGCCTCGAAGTCGCGGTGCGAGTAGCGGCCGGTGATGACCGGGGACAGGTCGAGCCCGCCCTCCAGCAGCACGGTCATCGCGTACCAGGTCTCGAACATCTCGCGGCCGTAGATCCCCTTGATGGTGATCATCGAGGTGACGACCTTCGCCCAGTCCACCGCGAACTCCTGGGCGGGCAGGCCGAGCATGGCGATCCGGCCGCCGTGCGTCATGTTGTCGATCATGTCGCGCATGGCCTCGGCGCGGCCGGACATCTCCAGGCCGACGTCGAAGCCCTCGCGCAGGCCCAGCCGCGCCTGCGCGTCGGCGATGGAGGTCTCGGCGACGTTCACCGCGAGGGTGGCGCCGGCCTTGCGGGCGATCTCCAGCCGCTCGGGGCTGACGTCGGTGATCACCACGTTGCGCGCGCCGGCGTGCTTCGCCACGGCCGCCGCCATGATCCCGATCGGGCCGGCGCCGGTGATCAGGACGTCCTCGCCGACGAGCGGGAAGGACAGCGCGGTGTGCACGGCGTTGCCGAAGGGGTCGAAGATGGCCGCCACGTCCAGGTTCACGGCGGTGCGGTGCACCCACACGTTCTGCGCGGGCAGCACCACGTACTCGGCGAAGGCTCCGTCGCGTCCGACGCCCAGCCCGACGGTGCTGCGGCACAGGTGGCGGCGGCCGGCCAGGCAGTTGCGGCACCTGCCGCAGACCAGGTGGCCCTCGCCGCTGACCAGTGCGCCGATCTCGATGTCGCGGACGTCCGCGCCGAGCGCCGCGACCTCGCCGACGAACTCGTGGCCGAGGACCAGCGGGGTCTTCACGGCTCCCTGCGCCCAGCCGTCCCAGGCGCGGATGTGCAGGTCGGTCCCGCAGATGCCGGTGCGCAGCACCTTGATCAGCACGTCTCCGGGGCCGTACTCCGGCTCGGGGACGTCCATGAGCCACAGCCCGGGCTCGGCCTTGTGCTTGACGAGTGCCTTCATGGGGGTGGCTCCAGGGGCATTGCGGGTGGGGACGCCGGGCGCGCTGGTGCGCAGGTGGCGTGGGTGACTGGCACCAATGTGCCGATCGGCGTAGTGATCAGTCCATCGAGACTTTCTTAAGCGGGTCGACAGCGCAGCTTCACGCCTATGCTCCTCACGTGATGGGGGACAGGGGCCGGGGCACGATCCGGTGGACGGTCCCGGTCCGGGGAAAAGGGGAGGTGAGGGGCGTGCCGAGTCTGCGCAGCAGGGCGTTTTCGGCCGCACTGGTCGCGACGGGGCGGCGAAGACGGTCCGCGACGGCCGAAGCGGTCCGGGCGAAGGTGGCACGGTCGGCCCGCCGGCCCGCTTCGCACCTGCCGCCGCGCTCGCTGGGCCGGGTCGCCGAGGTGTCGCGGACCTTCGTCGGGGCCTGGCCCGTGTACGACGCGTCGCCCCGCGGGGCCGAGCCGGTGGCGCGGGTGCTGTACGTGCACGGCGGGACCTTCGTCGACGAGCTGGTCCGGCCGCACTGGTCGCTGATCCGGACCCTGGTGACGCGCGCGGGCGCGCGGGTCGTCGTACCCGCGTACGTACTGGCGCCGCGCGGGACCGCCGACCGTACGGTTCCGGTCGCCGCCGACCTGCTGAGCGGCCTGATCGAGAGCGGCGGCGCGGGCGGCACCGTCCTGGTGGGCGACTCGGCCGGGGCCGGGCTGGCGCTGGCGGCCGCGCAGCGGCTGCGCGAGCGCACCGGGGCGCAGCCGTCCCGGATCGTGCTGATCTCCCCTTGGCTGGACGTCAGCATGAGCCACCCGGGCCAGGCGGCCATCGAGCCGGCCGACCCGGTGCTGACCCGCGCGGGCCTGGCCGAGGCGGGCCGGCTGTACGCGGGCACCCTCCCCTTCGACGACCCCCGGGTGAGCCCGCTGCACGGCTCCTTCGAGGGGCTGGCGCCGCTGACGGTGTTCACCGGCACCCGGGACGTGCTGAGCACCGACAGCCGGGAGCTGCTGCGCCGGGCGCGGGCCGCCGGGGTCGAGGTGGAGTGGCACGAGGAGCCGGGCCTGCCGCACGGGTACCCGTTGCTCCCGGTCCCGGAGGGGCGCGCGGCCCGGGAGCGCATCGTCGAGCTCGTCACGGAGGCCGCGGCCGATCCGCTCTAGGCGGTGCAGGTCATGAGCGAGCTGACGGGCCAGGCCCGGTACGCGCTCCAGTAGGCCTCGTCGCGCGCCGGATCGGCGGGCGGGGTCCGGCTGGGCTGCCAGCCGACGGTGGTGAAGCCGGCGTCGACGGCGGCTTCGGCGAAGTCGGCGTGCGCCCATTCGCGGTACTCGAAATGCTGCGGGGGCTCGGTCAGGAACTGCGCCTTCAGCAGGGGTGCGTCGCCCTCCGGCACGCGGTCGAGGATGCGCACGCCGTACGGGGACCAGTCCACGCGCGGGAAGCCGCCCGGGTTGCGCACCAGCGACAGGAGCCGGCCTCCGGGCCGCAGGTTCGAGCGGATCCCGCGGAACATGGCGTGCAGGGCTTCCCGGTCGGGTGCGTGGCTGAACAGGTAGACGGCGGTGGCCAGGTCGAAGGGACCGAGCTGGGGCATGGCGGCGGCGTCGGCGAGGACGTACTCCACCGCGTCCGAGCCGCAGGCCGCCGCGCGGGCGCGGCGCAGGCGGTCGGGGCAGTTGTCGACCCCGACGGTGCGCCGGGCTCCCCCGTCGGCGAGCAGGGTGACGGTGCCGCCGTGACCGCAGGCCACGTCGAGGGCGTCGAGGTCGCGGACCCCGCCCAGGGCGTCCAGCGCGGTGCGGAGCGTGTAGGCGTCGGCCGCGGTGAAGGCGGCCCGGGGCGCCGGGTGCGTGGACGTGTCGTAGGGCTGGTGCATGCCGGCATGCCTCCCCGGTGCGGGCGGGGGCCACGGCCCGCGCGCCGGTCCGTCCCCCGGACGGGGGAGGCGTTCGGGTCAGTGGTTACGGCGTCCGGTCGCCACGGGCCCGGCGGCGAGCGGTGCGTCCCGGCCCGCGGCCGGGCCCGTGCCCCGCGCGGCTTCCCCGGCGGCCGGGCGCGTGCCCCGCACGGACTCTCCCCCACGGCGGACGCGGGCCCCGCAGGGGCTCCCCCGCAGCCGGGCCCGTGCTCCGCGGCGGGACGCCTGCCCGCACGGACTCCCCCGCGGCCGGGCGCGGAACCGGGGATGCACCACTCGCCGCCGGGGGCGCATCCTTGCTGTGTGACGGCGAGACCGGACAGCGGTGGCTCCTGCCCCGACGACGCCCGGGACCGGGTGCTCGCCCGTGCGGCCGTGAGCGCCGTGGAGGCCCTCGGCGGGTACGCGGGCGGGGTGTACCTGCGCTCCGAGTCCCCGGAGCTGCTGCGGCTGGCGGTGTTCACGGGTCTGCCGGGCCCGTTGTTCGGCCCCTGGTGGCGGATGCAGGTGAACCGCCCGTACCCGGTCGCCGAGGCCTACCGTTCCGGCCAGTCCGTGCACCTCGCGGACCAGGAGGCGGCCATGCGGCGCTTCCCCCAGCTGATGGCCGGGCTGCCGGTCCCCTTCTCCTCGCTGTACGAGCCCGTCACGGGCGGGCCGGAGCGCTTCGGGGTGCTGTTCGTACTGCGTCCGGCGACCCCGGGCCGGGCCGTCGGGGAGGCCGACCGGAAGTGGCTGCGCGACGCCGCCGCGGCCCTGGCCACGGAGCTGGCCGCGCTGGCGACGGCGGGGGACCCCGTGGTGTGGACCGGCGACCCGGTCGAGATCCCTGCCCCGACCCCGGCGGGAGGCGCCCGGGAGGCCGTGGACCGCCTCGCGCAGGCCCTGCTGTCGGTGGACCGGGAGGGCAGGATCGGCTTCGTCAACTCCGCCGCGGAGGCGCTCCTCGCCTCCGGTGCGCAGGGCCTGCTCGGCCGTTTCCTGTGGGAGGCGGTGCCGTGGCTGGGGCATCCCGCTTACGAGGACCACTTCCGGGGGGTGTTCCTGTCCCCCCTGCCGGTGCACTTCGCGGCGCGCTGCGGCCCGGACCCGGACCGCGACTGGATGACGGTGGGGCTCTACCCCGGGCCGGACGGGGTGACGGTGACCCTCGACCGCGGCGAGGAGCCGCCCCCCGTGCCCGACAGCGCGGCCCGGACCGGTACGGGGGCCGGCACGCCCGCCGGCCGGGCGGCCGCCCTCTACCGGCCGGTGGCCCTGGCCATCGCCCTGACGGAGGCGGTCACGGCCCGCCAGGTGTCGGCGGTGGTCACCGAGGAACTGCTGCCCGCCTTCGGCGGCCGCCAACTGGCGATCTACCTGCTGAACGAGCGGCACCTGTACCTGGCCTGGGAGACCGGATTCCCCCAGGGGTTCCTCGACCGCTTCGACGGGGTCTCGCTCGACGTCCGCCTCCCCGGCGTGGAGACCCTGACCACGGGCCGGCCGCTGTTCTTCGAGTCGATGGAGCACCTCGCCACGGCCTATCCGGGGATCCCGCTGGACGCGGACGTCGGCGCCCGCGCGTTCCTGCCGCTGATCGCCTCCGGCCGCCCGGTGGGTTCCTGCATCCTCGGTTTCGACGTCCCGCGCGGCTTCAGCCCGGAGGAGCGTACGGTGCTCACCGCGCTGGCCGGACTGATCGCGCAGGCCCTGGAGCGGGCGCGGCGCTACGACAGCGAGGCGGCGCTGGCCCGGGGCCTGCAGTCGGCCCTGCTGCCGCGGCGGCTGCCGATCCTGAGGCACGTGGACACGGTGGGCCGCTACCTCCCGGGCACGGTCGGCATGGACGTCGGCGGCGACTGGTACGACGTGATCGAGACGAGTGCGGGGCTGCTGGCGCTCGTCATCGGGGACGTCCAGGGACACGGGGTGGCGGCCGCCGCGACGATGGGTCAACTGCGGAGCGCGGTACGGGCCTTCGCGCTGAGCGGCAACGCCCCCGACGAGGTGGTGCGGGGGACGAACCAGTTGCTGATCGACCTGGACCCGGGCCAGTTCGCAAGCTGCTGCTACGTCCTGCTCGACCCGGGGTCCGGCCGGGCCCTCGCCGCCCGCGCCGGTCACCCCCAGCCGCTGCTGCGCCACCCCGACGGCCGCACCGAGGTGCTGGACCTGCCCGGCGGGGTCGTGCTGGGCATCGACGCGGGCGGCGACTACCCGGTGACGGAGCTGTGGCTGGAGCCGGGCGCGGTGCTCGCCCTGTACACGGACGGGTTGGTGGAGATGCCGGGTACGGACATCGACGAGGGGGTGGAGCGGCTGCGGGCGGCCCTGGCCGGGGCCCGGCCGTCGCCGCTGACGGAGACGGCGGACCGGCTGATCGCCGAGGCCGGGAGCGCGGCCGACCGCCCCGACGACATCGCCCTGCTGCTGGCCTCCCGCACGGGTGGGGATCCGTAACCGGGGCGATCCGGCCCGGAGCCGCCCGTGGCCGCCCGTCCCCGGGAGGGGCGGCCCGCGCCGCGGAACTCCCCGGCTACTGCCCGCTCCGGGCGGCGGCCGCGTTGCGGACGCCTTCGGACGTGCGGGCGTCCAGCGGCTCCCGCGCCGGTGCGGGGGCGGCGGACCGGGCCGCGTCCGGCGGGGCGGGGCACAGCGCCCGGTCCTGGAGCACGCCCAGGGCCGCGTCCACGGGGTGCGGGACGGGCGCGCCGTTCGCGTCGAAGCGCTGGTACTTCGTCAGGTTGTAGCCGACCGCGTACTGCCGCTCCCCGTCGGCGCTGGTCAGCGCGCTCGTGCCGGCGCCGAACACCATCCCGTCGTGGCCCCAGACCGGCCCGCACGCCGTGTCCATGGTGTAGATGCCGAGGCCGTAGCGGAAGACCACGCTGCCGTCGGCCTCCTTCACGGGGACCGTGGTGCGCATCTCCCGCAGCTGTGCGGCGGGCAGCAACTTCCCCTGGAACAGGGCCCGGTAGAAGGTGGTGAGGTCGCCGGTCGTGGAGACCAGCGCCCCCGCGGTGCCGGCCATGGTCATGTTGAAGTCGCCGTAGTCGCGGGGCGGGTCGATCAGGCCGTAGAGGCTCTCGTACATCCGGGCGTGCGGGCCCCTGATCCGCGGGTCGGTTCCAGGGAAGTAAGTGTCCCGCAGTCCGGCCGGGCGGATGACGTCCCGGGTGATGACCTTCTCGGGGTCCTCGCCGGTGACCTTCCGCAGCAGCTCGCCCAGCAGCAGGTAGTTGGTGTTCGCGTACGACCAGTCCGTGCCGGGTTCGAACAGCTGCGGCCGGTCCGTGCCCATCCGGATGAGCCGGTCCGGGGCGATGGTGCGGTAGCGGAACTCGTCGAGGCTCTTCGCGGATCCCTCCTTGAGGGACGGGAAGGCCTCGTCGATGTAGTCGGCGATCCCGCTGGTGTGGTTCAGCAGCATCCGCACGGTGATCTTGCGGCCGCGCTCCCCCGGGACGAGGCCGGGCAGGTAGTCGCCCACCGGCCGGTCCAGGCGGATCCGCCCCTCGGCGCTCTGCCGCAGGACGGCGACGGCGGTGAAGGATTTGGTGACGCTGCCGACGCGGTGGCGCATGCCGGGGGCGGTGGGCCTTCCGGTGGCCACGTCGGCGAGGCCGGTGGCCCCGTCCCAGCGGCCACGGCCGTCGCGGACGGAGCCGTAGGCCCCGTACATGCCCGCCGCGTGCACGGCTTCGAGCCGCCGGTCGAGGTCCCGGCGGTCGATCCCGCCCGGGCCGGAAGCGGAAGCCGGTCCGGAAGCGGAAGCCGGGGCCGAAGCGGAAGCCGGGTCGGCGTCGGCGGCGGGCGCCCGGCCGGCTCCGGGGGCGGCCTGCGCCGGGGCCGCCCCGGCCAGGAGTGCCAGGACGACGGCGGCCCCGGCCGCGGCCGCCCGTAACCGGTCCCGTCGGTCGTGCTGCGCGTGCTGCTCCACGTGGGTCTCCCCGGGCGGTCAAGGCCCCGACGGGGCATCGATGGATCTTGGGTCCTCCGATTCTTCCGACTGCCGCGGCCGGGTCCATCGGCCGGGAGGACGATCCCGGCGCGCGCGCCGTCGGCCGTCAGGAGCAGGCGCCCCTCACTCCCCGGGTCCTCTTGACGCGGCCCGGATCCCTCCCCCGGCGGGCAAAGCGGAAGGAAATTCGCGCGATCACGCTGCGGTTCCCGCACCCCTTCACGGGTCAATGTTTACGCGGTCTTAACGCTCGGACGGGGCCGGGCAGCCCGACCGGCACGATGGAATCCGCAGGTGAACAGCTCTTGACCTGCGGATCTCGCGGAGTTTCCATATCGGCCACGGGAGTCACGCAGCGACTTGCCCACCACCGCCCCGGAGGCGATACCGCTCCCGCGCTCATTCACCGCACATGGCGATCGGAAATCCCGCACGATGACTGACACGATCAGCGCCCCCCAGGCCCTCGCCCCGGCGACCGGGCCGACCCCGCAGAAGCTCAAGCGTTCCATCGGCGTCGTCGGCGGGACATTGCTCACGCTGTCGTGCGTGACGCCCGCCTCGACCCTCTTCGTCGTCGTGCCCGATCTCTTCTCCAGCCTCGGCACCTGGACCGCCCTCACGATCGCCATCGGGTCGCTGCTCTGCGTCGGCGTGGCGTTCTGCTACTCGGAGCTGGGCACCCTGATCCCCAGCGCGGGCGGCGAGTACGCCATGGTGTCCACCCTCGCGGGCCGGCTCGCCGGCTGGCTCGTGTTCGTGCTGTCGCTGCTGGTGGTGATGATCGTGCCACCCGTGATCGCCATGGGTACGGCCGACTACCTCTCCCCCGTGATCAACATACCGGCCCCGGTCGCCGGCGGCGCCGTGATGCTGCTCGCCACCCTCGCCGGTCTGCTCGACCTGCGGGCCAACGCCTGGATCACCGGCATCTTCCTCGTCCTCGAAGTGGTCGCCGCCGCGCTGGTCGCCGTGCTCGGCTTCGCCCACAGTGAGCGGGGCGCGGACGCCCTGGTGCACGGTTCGGTCGCCGTCGAGGGCGGCGGCACCTCCACCGTGACCGCCATGATGGTGGTCTCGGGGCTGGCCATCGCGCTGTTCATCACCCAGGGCTTCTCCACCGCCGTGTACCTGTCCGAGGAGCTGGAGAAGCCGCGCCGCAACGTGCCGCGCACGGTCCTGGCCACCCTGGCCATCTCCACCGCGGTCATCCTCGTGCCGGTCATCGCGATCACCCTGGGAGCCCCGGACCTGGACGCCCTCGCCTCCGGCGACCTCGGCACGATGGTGACGGCGTGGTCGAACTCGGCGGTCGGCACCTTCGTCAGCCTCTGCGTGGCCCTGGCCATCATCAACGCGGGCATCGTCATGGTCATCCAGAACTCCCGGGTGCTGTTCGCCTCCGCCCGCGACAAGGCCTGGCCCGAGCCGGTCAACCGCGGACTGTCCCGCCTGGGCCGCTTCGGCTCCCCGTGGGTGGCCACCCTGCTGGTCGGCCTCCCCGGCGCCGCGATGTGCTTCGTGAACCTCGACACCCTCTACGGGGTCACCGGTGTCTCGGTGACCGGCATGTACCTGCTGGTCGCGGTGGCCGCGCTGTTCAGCCGGCGCGGGGCGCACGGGCAGGCCTCCGCCTGGCGGATGCCGCTGTGGCCGGCGGTGCCGATCGCCCTGATCCTCGTCCTCGCGTACATCCTGACCCAGCAGGAGACCCAGTACCTGCTGTGGACCGGTGGCATCACGGCGGTGGCCACCCTGTACTGGGCGCTGTACCTGCGGCCGCGCAAGGACTCGCGCTGGCTGGTGACCATTCCGGAGGGCGAGGAGGGCCTGGAGGACTGATCCCCCGGCCCGCCCCCTCCACGCCCACGGGGCCGTCGCGACGCGCGACGGCCCCGTGGGCGTTCCGCGGGCGCCGGGCCCGGAGCACGGTCAGCCCCTCGTGGCGCCCTCTCCGGACAGGGTGAGGGCGGTGTTCACCAGGCCGACGTGGCTGAAGGCCTGCGGGAAGTTGCCGAGCTGGCGTCCGGCGATCGGGTCGTACTCCTCGGCCAGCAGCCCCACGTCGTTGCGCACGTCCAGCAGCCGTTCGAAGAGGGTGCGCGCCTCCTTCTCCCGGCCGGTCAGGTGCAGCGCGTCCGCCAGCCAGAACGAGCAGGCCAGGAAGGCTCCCTCGTCCCCGGGCAGCCCGTCCACGGAGGGGCCTTCGGTGCTGTAGCGGCGGACCAGACCGCTGCGGCCCAGTTCCGCCCGGACCGCGTCGACGGTGCCGATGACCCGGGGGTCGTCGGGCGGCAGGAAGCCGACCCGGGGGATGAGGAGGGTGGCCGCGTCCAGCTCGCGGGAGCCGTAGTACTGGGTGAAGGTGCCCCGCTCGGGGTCGAACCCGTGCTCGCAGACGTCGCGGTGGACGTCGTCGCGCATGGTCCGCCAGCGCTCCACGTCCCCCGGCATGGTCGGGTCTCCCTCCAGTGCCCGCACGGCCCGGTCGGCGGCGACCCAGGCCATCACCTTGGAGTGCACGAAGTGGCGGCGGGGGCCGCGCACCTCCCACAGCCCCTCGTCGGGGCGGTGCCAGTTGCGTTCCAGGAAGTCGAGGAGGGCGAGCTGGATCTTCCAGGCGTGGCGCTCCTTGGCGAGGCCGGTGGTGCGCGCGAGGTGCAGCGAGTCCAGGACCTCTCCGTACACGTCGAGCTGGAGCTGGTCCACGGCGGCGTTCCCGACGCGGACGGGCGCGGAGCCGGCGTATCCGCGCAGCCAGGGCAGGTCGCTCTCGGGGATCCGGCGCTCGCCCCCGAGGCCGTACATGATCTGGAGGTCGGCCGGGTCGCCCGCGACGGCCCGCAGCAGCCAGCGGCGCCAGGCGCCGGCCTCGTCGAGGTAGCCGGTGGACAGGAGGGTGCCGAGGGTGAGGGTGGAGTCGCGCAGCCAGCAGTAGCGGTAGTCCCAGTTGCGGACGCCGCCGAGTTCCTCGGGCAGCGAGGTGGTGGCCGCCGCGACGATCCCGCCGGTGGGGGCGTAGGTGAGGCCCTTGAGGGTGATCAGGGAGCGGACGACCGCCTCCCGGTAGGGACCCCGGTAGCGGCAGCGCCCGGACCACTCCTGCCAGTCGGCGAGGCTCTGCTGGAGCGCCTGGTACGGGTCGACCTGCTCGGGGCGCGGTTCGTGCGAGGCGTGCCAGGTGAGCACGAAGGCGACCCGGTCGCCGGGGCCGACGGTGAACTCCGAGCGGGTGCTCTTGTCCTCGCCCCAGGTGTGGACCGGCGGGTCACTGCGGAACCACACCGAGTCGGGTCCGGCCACGGCGACCCGGTCGCCCTCGCTGCGCCGCACCCAGGGGACCACGTGGCCGTAGTCGAAGCGCAGCCGCAGGGTGCTGCGGACGGTGACCCGGCCGGTGATCCCCTCCACGATGCGCATCACCTCGGGTGCGGTGTCCCGTTGCGGCATGAAGTCGGTGACCTTGACGCTGCCGTCCTCGGTCTCCCAGTGGGACTCCAGGACCAGCGAGCCGTCCACGTACGCGCGGCGTGTGCAGCGCTCGCCGTCGGCGGCGCTCTTCGGGGCGATGCGCCAGTGGCCGTTGTCCTCTTCGCCGAGGAGGGCGGCGAAGCAGGCGGCGGAGTCGAAGCGGGGCAGGCACAGCCAGTCGATGGACCCGTCGCGGCCGACCAGACCGCTGGTCATCAGGTCGCCGATGAGTGCGTAGTCTTCGATGGGTTGTGTCATTTCTCCGCTGTTCCCCCGATCACCCGGGGCCAATCAGGGTGATCGGACGGATCCCTCCGAGGGAGGGATCCGTCCGCCGCGGAGCGGACCGACCGTCTAGTTCCGTGCGAGGAGTGTCACGGCCGCGAGGACCACGGCGAGGGCCAGGGCCCCGGCGCCGACGGCGAGCCGGTGGGTGCGCAGCGCGGGGACGGGCAGCAGCCGGTCGACGGCGAAGCGGCCGGGGCCGGTGAGGGTGAGGGCGGCGGCGGCCACGGCGAGGAGGAGTTCGTACTCCATGCCCTTGGGGGCGAAGAAGGCTCCGGTGCCGTGGACGGCGGCGGCGTTGATCATCGTGCCGAGGACCGCGGCGCCGGCGAGCGGGGTGAGCAGGCCGACGGCGAGGGCGAGGCCGCCCAGGGTCTCGGTCAGGCCGGCGACGACGGCCATGGTCTCGCCTGCCGGGTAGCCGCTGGCGGTGAAGAACTGGCCGGTGCCGGTGATGCCGCCGCCGTCGAACCAGCCGAAGAGCTTCTGTACTCCGTGGGCAGCCACGGTCAGGCCGAGGACCACGCGCAGGAGCAGCAGTCCGGCGTCGTGGGGAGCGGTGGAGCCGGTGGGGGCGGTGGGGGCGTCCTGCACGGCCGGTGCCGTGGCCGGGGCCTTCGTCGCGGTGGCGGAGGCGCTGGTCATGGGGTGGTTCCTTCCGGTCGGTACGGTCCGAGGGGAGTTGTTCAAATTCGAACCGACAGCCCCGACCCTAACCACTGATTCAAATTGGAACAACCCGTGTAGGCTGAGCCCATGGCTGAAACGAGATGGCTGGACGACCGCGAGATGCGGGCCTGGAACGGCTTCCTGGCCGCTTCCGCCCTGGTGAACCGGCGCCTCGACCAACAGCTCAAGGACGACTCCGGCCTCTCCCACCCGCAGTACGAGATCCTCGTGCGGCTCGCCGCCGCGCCCGACCGCGAGCTGCGCATGACCGAACTGGCCAATGGCCTGATCAACTCCAAGAGCGGTCTGACCTATCAGGTCACCCAGATGGAGAAGGCCGGTCTGGTCCGCCGCCGCAGCTGTCCCTCCGACGTCCGCGGGGTCTTCGCGGTCCTCACCGAGGCGGGCCTGGCCCGGCTGGAGGCGGCCGCGCCCGGACACGTGACCACCGTCCGGGAGATCCTCGTCGACGTCCTGACCCCCGAGCAGCTCGACGCGCTGGCCGCCGGCCTCGGAGAGGTCAGCCGCCGGCTGCGCGAACAGGGCGCCTGACGGGTAAGAGTCCCTCATGGACGGAAATGCCTGGCTGATCCTCGCCGCGGTCCTCGCCCTCGGGCTGGCGGTCGCGGCGGGCGTACTGCTGGTCCGGGTGTTCGCGGCGCGCAGGCTGCTGCTGGACGCGGGGATCCCGCTGCGCGACAAGGCGCTGTTCTGGGTGGCCGTCGCCTACACCCTCTCGCCCGTGGACCTGATTCCGGACCCGGTGTACCTCGACGACATCGGCGTCCTGCTGCTGGCGCTGCGCTCCCTGCAGGCGGCCGCCTCGGCCGCCGCCGCCAGGAGGCCCTCCGACCGGGCCGCCTGACGGCGCGGGGCGCCCGCCGTCGCGGGCGCCGAGGACGCCGCACGGCCCATTCCCCGGGACCGTACGGCGTCCGTCCATGGACCGCGGCGCCGGCGGACGGCGCTCGCGGTGCCGCTCCGGGGCGCTACTTCGGCATCAGGACGGTGTCGACGATGTAGACCGTGGCGTTCGCGGTCGGGACGTTGCCGCAGACCACGTTCGAGGTGTCGTTGACCTTGTAGGACCCGTCCGAGCCGGCGGTGGTGATCTTGCCCTTCTCCAGGGTGTCGAAGGAGCCGTTCTCCAGCTGCTTGGGGGTGATCGACTGGCCCACCACGTGGTACGTGAGGATCTTGGTCAGCGTGGCCTTGTCGGCCAGCACCTTGTCGAGGTCGGCCTTCGGGATCTTGGCGAAGGCGTCGTTGGTCGGGGCGAACACCGTGATGCCCTTGGCGTTGTTCAGGGTGTCCACCAGACCCGCCTTCTTGACGGCCGTGACCAGCGTGGACAGCGCCGGGTTGTTGGAGGCTGCGGTGGCCACGGGGTCCTTGGCCATGCCGTCGAAGCTGCCCGCGCCCTCCTTGGGCACACCGGCGCAGGCCGGGCCGAACGGCTGGTCCATCGCGGCCGCGGGCATCGACCCCGCACTGCTCGGGGTGGTCCCGGCGGCCGCCGCCTGGCTGCCGGACGCGGTGTCCGAGCCGGAGTCGGAGGAGCAGGCGGCCAGGGCGAAGGGCAGGACCGCGGCGGCGGCCACGGCGACGGCGGTACGGCGGAAACGAGGGGTGTTCATGACGGGGGTTCTCCTTGGGATGTCTGCCGCCGGAGCGGAGGCCCGGCAGGGCGTGGAAAGGTTCAGGGGGCGGGAAGGTTCAGGGGGCGGGAGGTCTCGGACGGCCCCGTTCGTCGGACCGTGGCTCAGTCCACGCTGACCACCACCGAGTGCCGGCCGCTCGCGCCGTCCGGGATGGTCCGGGTGCGCTCCTCGGTCTGGACGGTTCCGGTCCGGTCGGTGGCGCGGACGGTGAGGGTGTGGCCGCCCGGGGCGGCCCGCCAGGGGTAGGACCACTGCCGCCAGGTGTCGGCGGTGTCCTCGGCGGCCAGGTCGGCCTGCTCCCAGGGGCCTTCGTCGACGCGCACCTCGACCCGGTCGATGCCCCGGTGCTGGGCCCAGGCCACCCCGGCGACGGTGACCGGGCCGGTGCGCAGCCGGGCGAAGGGCTTGGGCGTGTCGATGCGCGCCTGGGTCTTGACGGGGGCCCGGCGGGCCCACTTCCGCTTGACCCAGTACGGGTCGTAGGCGTCGAAGGTGGTCAGCTCGATGTCCTGGATCCACTTGCAGGCGGACACGTATCCGTAGAGGCCGGGTACGAGCATCCGTACGGGGAAGCCGTGCTCGAAGGGCAGCGGCTCGCCGTTCATCCCGACGGCCAGCAGTGCGTCCCGGCCGTCCATGACCTCCTCGACGGGGCTGCCCAGGGTCATGCCGTCCGTGGACCGGGCCACCAGCTGGTCGGCCGGGCCGCCCCGGGACGGGGGGCGTACTCCGGCCTCGCGGAGCAGGCCGGCGAGGGGGACGCCGAGCCAGCGGGCGGTGCCGGTGTAGGGTCCGCCGACCTCGTTGGAGACGCAGGTCAGGGTGATGTCGCGTTCGATCAGGTCCCGGCCCAGCAGGTCGGCGTAGGTGTAGGTGCGGGGCCGGGACACTCCCCGGCCGTGGATGCGCAGCCGCCAGGTGTCGGCGGACAGCCTGGGGACCACCAGTGCGGTGTCGACCCGGTAGAAGTCGGTGTTCGGGGTGGTGAAGGGGCTGATCCCGGGAATGCGGAGGGAGGCTCCCCGGGGCAGCGCCGCTGCGGGTGAGGCGGGTGCGGGCAGGCGTACGGCGTCCCGGGTGGCGGCCGCGTCCCGGCCCCGCGAGGCTCCGAGGCGGCGCCCGAGGGCTCCGGCGGCCGTGGCGGTCAGTGCGGCGGCCCCGGCGGCGGTCAGGAAGCCCCGGCGGTTCCAGCCGGCGCCGGCGACCGGGGCGGGCGCCGTTCCCGGGGCCGTCAGCAGTCCGGTCAGGAGGTACAGCAGCCCCGCTCCGGCCAGCGCGCCCGCCAGTGAGGGCAGGGCGTCGGCCGGGCCGGTGGAGTCGGGGCGGGTCAGGGCGGCCGCGCCGCCGACGGCGCCGAAGACCAGCACCCCGGCCGCGCCGGTGCGCCGGTGGCGGAGGGCGAGGAGGCCGAGGGCGACGGCGAGGAGGCCGAGGACCGCCAGGATCCCGAGCCGGAGGACCAGTTTGTCGTCGGTGCCGAAGTGACGGATCGCCCAGTCCTTCAGGGCGGGCGGCGTGCGGTCGATGGCCGCCCCGCCCACCGCCGTGACGGGCCCCGCCTCGGGGCGTACGGCGGCCGAGACCAGCTCGGCGGCGGCCAGGGCCGCGTAGCCGGAGAGCAGGCCGGCGAGCGCCGCCGGGGCGGTGCGGGCGAAGGTGCTGCGGTCGATCCTCACAACGGGTCTTCGGGGCCACCGGTCCGGCGGATTGGCCGATCCGCCCTTCGGGTGACAACAGGTTTGCGGTTGACGTCGGCCGGGGTGCCGGGGAGGGGGCGGCACCCGGCGCGGTGCTGTCGGTGGCCGGTGGCACCATGGCCCCCATGCTTCGTGACGATCTTGATGCCGTTGTGTCCCCGGATTCCGCCGGTTCCCCCTTCGCCTCCCCGGCCGCCCTGCTGGAGGCCGGTCCCGACCGCGCCCGCGCCCTCGCCGGATCGGCCGACGGGGTGGGGCGCGAGGTGTTCACCCAGGCGGAGGCCGTGTTCGGGCGGGAGGAGGTCTCACGCGCCGAGTTCGCGTCGTGGCTGCACTGTGCGGCGAAGGTGCTGGGCCGCGACGCCTACGCCGACGGGGTCGCGGCCGCCGAGCCGGGGATGCCGTGGCGGACGGTGTGGGCCTGGTGGCGTCCGGTCGGCGCCCACCGGGCCGAGCCGAACCTCAGCGGCGACAGCAGCGCCGAGGTCTTCGACGACGCGCGGGGCACCGGGGGCGGGCCGCTGCTGAAGGTGTGGTCGATCTGGACCGCCGACCGCTGGTTCGACCTGGCCACCGGCACGCCGTGCCCGGCTCCGGCCGAGGGGGCGTACGAGCCCCGGACCGGGGAGGCCGAAGAGGAGGGGCAGTTCCTCTTCGACGCGGACGAGGAGGCCTGGGCGCTCCGGTGCCCCGGAACCTGGGAGGAGCCCGTCGCCCTCGGCGGGGGCCGCTTCCTGCTCACCGAGGCGCGCGGCGTGCTGGTCGCCGAACGCAACCCGGCGGTGGCAGACTGGCCCGCCGGCGGCGCCGACACGGCGTCCTGGGAGGAGGGCGACGGCGATCCGTGGTTCCTGGACCCGGCTCCGGCCGACGCCCCGCTGGACGCCGCCCGGGTGGACGGGGTCTTCGGCGCGGGACACGTGCAGCGGCTGGCGGAGTCCGCGCTGCCCGCCGCCCTGCTGCACGCCCCGACCCGGGAGCTGCTGACCCGTGTCGGCATGCCCCGCCACTGGGCCGCGGGGGTGACCTCCTTCGCGCTGGACTTCGGCGACGAGGGCCCCGTACGGGCCCCCGAGGACCCGGAGGGCCTGCTGTGCCTCGGCTCCTTCGAGCTGGCGTACGGGGACGAGGGCCGGGTACTGGTCGACGGGGAGACGGGCGGGGTCCTCGTGTCCCGCAACGAGGAGGAGCCGTTCGCCCTCGCCCGTGACACCGAGACCTTCGTCAGGCTGCTGGAGGCCGTCCTGCGGTACATGGGGGCCTGCTGGGACCCGTACCCGTGCGAGGACGGCACCGGGGCCTTCCTCGACGAGATCGCCGTACTGGAACCGGCCGCCCTGGAGCCCGGCCCCGCACAGGAGCTGTGGGAGCACGTCTTCGCCGCGATCACCGAGCTGAGCGTGTACGGCTACTGAGCACCGGCGGGGTCGGCGGGCCGCCGCGCGCGTGTCGCGGCGGCCCGCACCCCTCGCGGCCGGCCGGTGGTCCCGGCCGCCCGGTCAGTCCCCGAGGGCCCGGCCCAGTCCGAGCCGGTCGGTGCCCAGTTTGGTGAAGACCGCGGACAGCTGTGCCGAGACCGTCCGGGCGTCGGTGCGCAGCTCCTTGGCGATCGCCGCGTTGTCCAGGCCCCGGGCGGCATGGCGCGCCACCGCGTGCTCGGCGACCGTCAGGCTGTCCTGCTCGGAGGTGTACAGCCGCCGGGGACGCAGCCCGGCCGAGGCGAGCTGGGCGCGGGCCCGGTCCACCAGGGCCTCCGCGCCGCAGGCCGTGGCGGTTTCCAGGCCCCGGTAGAGCTGCTGCGCCGCCTGGTGCGGGTCGCCCAGGGTGTGCAGGGCCGTCCCGTGGTCGATCAGCGCGTGCGCCAGTTCGACGGCGGCCGGGGACTGGTCCAGGTGGTCCACGGCCTCCTTGAGCAGGACCGCGGCACGGGCGGGTTCGGCTGCCGCCGCCGCGACGCGCAGGGCGTGGCCGATCACGCTGGACGCTCCGAACGCGCGGGCGCGCACGACCGCTTCGGCCGCCGTGGCGGCGGCCAGTTCGGTGTCGTGGGTGAGCTGGGCGAGGGACAGGTCCAGCTGCCAGGGGCTCCACGACGGATTCCGCGTGCCGCGCAGGTCGAGCCGCTTCCCGGCGTCGGAGAGGTGGTGTTCGGCCTCCTCGATGCGGCCCTGGGCCAGGAGCAGCTTGCCCCACACGGCCTGCGGATCGGGGTAGACGACCGCCCGGGGGAAACCTCCGTCGGCCAGCTTGTAGGTCCGGGCGACCTGCCGGGCCTCGGCGACGTTCCCGCGGGCGAGCAGCGTCTCGATGAGGGTGCCGATCGCGTACCACTGGGCCGGGATGTCGTGCCCCATGCGGTCGGCGATCTGCAGGCCGTTGCGGACGAAGTCCTCGGCCTCCGCGAGGCGTCCGCGCCGGTAGCGGATGTAGCCGAGCAGCGTGTAGACGAACGACAGGTGGGCCCCGCGCCAGCCCTTCGCCTCGAACTCCACGATGGCGGTGTTGAAGAGCTCCTCGGCGCGGCCGGGCTGGTCGCAGTACATGAGGGTGAGGGCCACGACGGCCGGGACCTCGAAACCGAAGTCCTGGTCGGTCCAGCTCATGCCCCCGTCCAGCGCCTACTCCGCGTACTCCAGGGCGGTGGCGACGGGTTCGCCGCGCAGGGCGGCGTCCCAGGCGCGCAGGCCCAGGATGTGCCGCTCGGCCAGACCGCGGCCGACGATCCGCTTCGCGAACTGGACGAGCAGCCGGGACCGGGCGGGCGAGTTCTCCTCGTCGACCCGGACGGAGTTCCACTTGAACTGTTCGGCCTGCATGCGCAGCCGGGTGCGGGAGTTCGTGGCGTGGCGGGCCTCCTCGGCGAGGAGTTCGGCGGCCTGCGCCAGCTGCCCGGTGTGGCCGAGGGCCTGGGCGAGCCGGTACGTGATCGCCTCGCGCAGCTCCGGCGCCGTGCTGGGTTCCTCCAGTGCCGTCCTGAGCTGGTTGATGGTGGTCACCGGGTCGTGCAGGAGGTTGGCGGAGCCGAGTTCGAAGAGCACCTCGGCCCGGTGTTCGGCCTCGGGCGGTTCGCGCAGTGCCCGCGCCAGATAGCGCCGCGCGGCGTCGGGCGCTCCGGCGGAGAAGCTCTCGCGCGCGGCCCGGCGCAGCTGCTGCACCACCCAGGGGTCGCCCTCGGGGTGCATCTCCAGCAGGTGGCGGGCCGCGGCCGTGGGGCCGTGCCCGTCGTCGACCAGGGCCTGCGCGGCCATCCCGTGCATGCCGACGCGCACGCCGGGCGGGATCGAGCGGTAGACGGCGGTGGCGATGAGGGGGTGGAAGAACTCCACGACCTCCTTGCGCTGCACGCTGGTCAGGACGGTGAGGATGCGTGCGTTGTGCAGCTGGTCGATGGCGTCGGCGGTCTGTGCGTCGCCGAGCGCCGCCACGCCCCCGACGATGCCGACCGGGACCGCGTTGCCGAGGACGGCGGCGGCCCAGGCCAGCCGGACGGTGGAGGGACCGAGCTGTTCGAGGCGCTCGATCAGGCCGCTGCCCTTGACGGCGGAGGCCAGGTCACGCAGCTGGGGGATGTTCTCCTGGTGCGGTTTGAGACCGCGGTCGCGGCCCTTCATGCCCAGTTCGACGACCTCGAAGGGGTTGCCTCCGGTGATCGCCCAGCATTCCCGGCAGAACACGTCGTCGGCGCTGTCGCCGAGGGCCTCGCGCACGATGCGGGCCACGGCGCTCGTGGTGAGCGGGGCCAGTTCGTGCGGGCGGGTCCCCTGGCGGCTCATCAGGGCGCGCAGCGGGGCGGCGTCCGACGGGATCTCGTCGGGCCGGCAGGCCACCATGATCAGCATGGCCAGTTCCTCGGCCCGCGCCGCGAACGCGGCCAGCCACCCCAGGGATTCGGCGTCGGCCCAGTGCGCGTCGTCGAGGATCAGGACGACGGGCGCGCCGCTGCGTACCGCTAAATGCGTCACGACCCAGTCCAGGCCGTCCCGGACGCCTTGCGGGTCGGGCGCGGTGCGGCCCTTGGCGGAGGCCGTCAGGCCGAGTGCCGGGGCGACGATGCCGTGCCAGCTGCCGAGGACGTCGCGCCGCTCCTGATCGCTCAGGGCGGCGAACGTCGGCTGGATCAGCTGGCGCATGACGTGGAAGGGGACCTGCTTCTCCTGCTCGCCGCCCCGTGCGAAGAGCACGGTGCAGCCGCGGTCGGCGGCGTGCCGACGGGCCTCGCCGAGCAGGGTGGTCTTGCCTATGCCGCCCGACCCGGCGAAGGTCAGGACGCCTCCGCGGCGGGCGGGCGAACCGGTGTCCGAGACACCGAAGAGTTCATCCACCGCGCGATGGATCGCCAGAATTTCGGATTCCCGCTCGAGGAGGGGCGCGGGGTCCCACCCTCTCGGTTCCGTGACATGTGACATTCCTGCCCCCTCCTGCGCGTGCGGCCGAGTGTACGACCCCGGGGGCGAGATGTTGCTGCTTAAACTTAATATTGAGGCATCTCGCCACTCTTACGGGGACAATGCTGTACTATCGGTCGGCTTCATTGCGGTGTGATACTCAGCATTTGACGTAAATCCGTCTAGAAACGAACAAGAACGATCGGATTTCGTCAATGTCGGGCTATAGGAATCATCGGAAGTTCACTCGGCTGGGGAATGCCCGCCGGGACCTCACGCACCGTGACGCCTGGGGCCGGGGTCAGGTGCCAGCGCGACGACACGGTGGCCAGGGCCGTCAGGATCTCCGCCACCGCGAACGTGTCGCCGATGCACTTGTGCTGACCGGCCCCGAACGGCACGTACCGGTGGTCGCGCGGCCGCTCCCCCGCGTCCCGGCGCCAGCGGTCCGGGTCGAAGACCGTGGGGTCCGGGAAGAGGGCGGGGTCGCGGTGCAACGCGTACGGGCTGTAGGCCAGTTCGGCCCCGGCCGGGATGGCGACGCCGCCGAGCGTGAGCGGGGCGAGGGCGCGCCGGGTGAACAGCAGGGGCGAATGCAGGCGCAGCGCCTCCTGGAACACGTCGTGCGCGTACGTCAGCCGCGCCAGGTCCTCGGCGCGGACCGGGCCCTCGCCCACCACCGCGTCGACCTCGGCCTGGAGCCGCTCCTGCACCTCGGGGTGCCGGCCCAGTTCGTGGAAGGTCCAGGCCAGGGTGGTCGCCGAGGTCTCCGTACCGGCGAACATGATGGCGATCACCTCGTCGCGCACCTGCTCGGGAGTCATCCCCGCGCCCGTCTCGGGGTCCACGCTCGACAGCAGCAGCGACAGCAGGTCGTGCCGCTCCTCGCCGTCGGGCCCGTACTGCGCGATCACCTGGTCGATGATCCCGCGCAGCCGCCCGGCGGCGGCGTCGAACCTCCGGTTGAGCGGAATGGGCAGCCGGTCCAGCGACTTGGGCATCACCGCGCGTGCGAGCATCCCCTCCAGGACGATGGGCAGCGAGCGGTGGACCTCCTCGACGGCTGGCCGGCTCAGGTCCCCCGAGAAGATCATCTCGGCGACCGAGGAGAGGGCGTAGTGGCGGGTCTCGGTGACCATCGAGACCTCGCGGCCGGACGTCCACGACGAGGACATCGCCGTGGCCTGGCGGCCCATCACCTCGGCGTACTCGGATATGTGGTTGCGGTGGAAGGCCGGCTGCATCATCCGGCGCTGCTTGCGGTGGAAGTCCCCGTCGGTGGTGACGATGCCGTTGCCGAACACGGGGCGCAGCCGCTCGAAGACCCGGCCGCGCCCGAACCGCTGCGCCTGCTGGACGAGTACGTCGTGGACGTGCTCCGGGCTCGTGAGGACGAACACGGGCCAGGTGCCGATGTCGAGGCGTACGACCCCGCCGTGCTCCCGCAGGGACTCCAGGAAGGCGATCGGCCGTCGCCACAGCTGCACCGCGTGGCCCAGGAGCGGTAACCGCCCCGGAGCCACGGGTGCGGGGACCACAGAGCCGGGCTGCTCCGCCTGTGCCATGGACCGACTCCCTGTCATGCCACCGAAACCAGGCCGGGGCGGGTGTACGCAGACTCCAGCCCGGCCGCGAACCGTTCGTCGCTGTACCGCGTGCACTCGTAACGCTGCCACAGATCCGCGCCGATGATCCAGTCCTCGTAGCTGCGCACGACCCGGGAGACCGCGTCGCGCACTTCGGGATCGGTCTCGCCGCGGGCGTCCAGGGTCTCGGTCAGCAGCCTCTCGCCGGCGAGGTACTCCTCGATCCGGTCCTGGATGCGGCCCTCGACGGCCCGGACCGCCGCGGGGAGCGAGCAGCCCTCCCAGAAGGAGATGAGGGAGACGAGGTTGTTGTTGTCCCCGCAGGAGTACTCCTTGGGGAGGGAGAAGACGTCGTTGCCCCAGGAGATGACGTCCACGGCGCTCGCGACGAGCGCCCGGTACTCGGGCAGGTCGTGGATGCGCTGCGGCACGTCCAGACCCAGCCCCGCCTCCACCATGTCCATCATCGGCAGCATCTGTGAACTGTGGCGGCGCATCAGGATGTAGTCCTGGACCGCCGGGCGGCCGTCGCCCTCCCGGTTGCCGGCCTCCTGGTCCAGGGAGTGCAGCATGAGCGGGACATGGGCCCGGTAGCGGGCCGCGGGCCCCTCGGGCATACCGTCCAGGATCCGGTCGCACACGTCGACGAACCCCTTCACCAGGGGGTTGCGGCGGGCCCGCGCGCCACCGCCCGATCCCGTCGCCAGGTGCTCGGTGATCGCGTCGGCCACCGGCCGCCAGGCGGCGACCTCACCCGTCCTGATGAGGTGGTCGTGCTGGTCGTCGAGGACGAACGACCACGCCATCCATTCGGCGAGCAGGACGACCGTTTCGTACGGCACGTCCCCGCTCACCCGTCCCGCGAGATGCCCGAACCCGATGCCCGCGAATTGGTCCACGGCATCGGTGACGAGTTCGTGGCGCACCGCCCATGTGGCGGCCTCGGCGTTGGCGCGGGCCGCCAGGGGATGTTTGGAATTCCCGAAGGGAAGGTGAAAATCGGGAACAGAGAAAGAGTCGAGCTGGGCCATTGATCCCCCCATGAAAGAGTCCGATTCGCCAATACCCGCTCACGTGAACGATCGCGACGGTCGCGATCGCGTGAAGACACCCCTTCTGCTGCGGCATTGTCGGGGCGGCCGGCTGTGGCTGCCGAAATGAACCGGTCATGGAGCGACCAGATCCCGCCGACACGCGACCACATCAGGCCACCGTTGAACTAATTAACTCGCAGGCCGCAGCGCACTGTCAATGTAGGACGAGAGGAGAAGATGAATTCATCCGGAAAATACCGAAAGTGTATTCGTGCGGAATATGCGAACGGCATACCCGGCGTCGGGCGGGGCCCGCGGCCTACACTGCGAGTGGACACGGCCGTCCGGGAGAGGTGGGAGCGTGATCGGATGCCGACCGCCGGATCCGGACGACGACCGGGGGCCGACGTCCTGGGAACGTACCTGATCGAGGTCGTCGCCCCCGACTGCGGCAAGGGCCGGGCCGTCGTGGAGAACGTGGAGAACACCGTCCACCTCACCGGGAGAGAGCCATGAGGATGCTGATCAACACCGCCGACACGGTGGTCGCCGACGCCCTGCGCGGAATGGCGGCCGCACATCCCGAACTGGACGTGGACGTCGAGAACCGGCTCGTCGTACGCCGCGACGCCCGCGAGGGCGGGCGGGTCGGGCTGGTGTCCGGCGGCGGCTCCGGGCACGAACCCCTGCACGGCGGCTTCGTCGGGTACGGGATGCTGTCGGCCGCGTGCCCCGGGGAGGTCTTCACCTCGCCGGTGCCGGACCAGATGCTGCGGGCGGCCGGCGCCGTCGACTCGGGCCAGGGCGTGCTGTTCGTCGTGAAGAACTACACCGGCGACGTGCTCAACTTCCAGATGGCCGCGGAACTGGCCGAGGACGACGGCCTGCGGGTCGAACAGGTCCTGGTCAACGACGACGTGGCCGTCACGGACAGCCTCTACACGGCGGGCCGGCGCGGCACCGGTGGCACCCTCTTCGTGGAGAAGATCGCCGGAGCGGCCGCCGAGGAGGGCGCCCCGCTGGACCGGGTCGCTGCGATCGCCCGTCAGGTCAACGAGTCCTCGCGCAGCTTCGGAGTGGCGCTCAGCGCCTGCACCACCCCCGCCAAGGGCAGCCCGACCTTCGACCTCCCCGACGGGGAGCTGGAGTTGGGCATCGGCATCCACGGCGAGCCCGGCCGGGAACGGCGCGCCATGATGACCTCCCGGGAGATCGCGGAGTTCGCGGTGGGCGCCGTACTGGAGGACCTGGCGCAGTCGGGTCCGGCGGACGCGCCGGTCCTGGCCCTGGTCAACGGCATGGGGGCGACCCCGCTGCTGGAGCTGTACGGGTTCCACGCGGAGGTGGCCAGGGTGCTGGAGGCCCGCGGCGTGCCGGTGGCACGGTCCCTCGTCGGCAACTACGTGACCTCGCTGGACATGGCGGGCTGCTCGGTGACCCTGTGCCGGGCCGACGACGAGCTGCTGCGCCTGTGGGACGCGCCGGTGCAGACCGCCGCGCTGCGCTGGGGCCGCTGAGACGCGGGTGACCGTAGGGTGGCGGTGGGACCGTCCGAGCGGGTGCGAGACGAGGAGATCCGGTGCGTGACGCAGACTTCTTCCGACGCTGGTTGGACGCCGCCGCGGCGTCCGTGGAGCGGGAGGCGGACCGGCTGACGGAGCTGGACTCCCCCATCGGGGACGCCGACCACGGGAGCAACCTGCAGCGGGGGTTCGTCGCCGTCCGCGCGGCACTGGCCGGGGCCGACGCGACGGCCCCGCCGGGCGCGCTGCTGCAACTGGCCGGGCGGACGCTGATCTCCACCGTCGGCGGTGCCTCCGGTCCGCTCTACGGAACACTGCTGCGGAGCACCGGCAAGGAGCTCGGGGAGGCCGCCGAGGTCTCCGACGAGCAGGTGCGCGGGGCGCTGGACGCGGGGGTGGGCGCGGTGGCCCGGCTCGGCGGGGCGTCACCGGGCGACAAGACCATGCTGGACGCGCTGGTACCGGGGGTCGCGGCCCTCGCCGCCTCCTACGGTAACGCCGCGGACGCGGCCGAGGAGGGTGCTCTCGCGACCACGCCGATGCTCGCGCGCAAGGGCCGGGCCAGTTACCTCGGGGAGCGCAGCATCGGGCACCAGGACCCGGGCGCCACCTCGTCGGCGCTCCTGCTGCGCGCGCTGGCCGACGTCGCCGGGGGCACCGGCGCCGCGGGCGGTGCGGCATGAGCGGCGGGCCGGTGGTCGGGATCGTGCTGGTCTCCCACAGCGCCGCGGTCGCGGAGTCGGTGGCGGAGCTGGCCCGGGGGCTGGCCGCGGGCGGAGCGGTGGCTCCGGTGGCCCCGGCGGGCGGCGCCGTCGACGGCGGGCTGGGGACGAGCGCGGAGCTGATCCTGGCGGCCGCGGCGTCGGTGGACCAGGGGGCGGGGGTGGCGCTCCTGACGGACCTGGGCAGCTCCGTGCTGACGGTCAAGGCCCTTTTGGAGGACGAGGAACTGCCCGCCGGATCCCGGCTGGCGGACGCCCCCTTCCTGGAGGGCGCGGTGGCGGCGGTGGTGGCCGCCTCGGCCGGTGCCCCGCTGGACGCGGTGGTGGCGGCCGCCGCCGAGGCGTACGCGTACCGCAAGGCCTGAGCCCGCACCGTCCACCCCCGGCCCGGACCGGCTCCACAGCCGCCCTCGGGCCCAACGGGGCGCGGCGGAAGGCGGAATGCGCGGACGGGGTGCGCGAGCCGACCGGGCGGGCGGGCAACCCCTGACGCGGCCGAACCGGCCCGACGGCCCGGGGCGCCCGGACCGGCCGGGCAGGCGAACCGGCCGGCCACCGACGCCCGACGGTGACCCCGGCAGGACCCGGGATGGACCCGCCGGCCCCCGACGCGACCCACCCGGCGGTGGACCCGGCAGCGCCATGGACCCGGCAGGACCGGCAGGGCCATGGACCCGGCGCGACCCGGCAGGGCCGTGGCCCCGGCAGGACCCGGCAGGGCCCCGCGGTGGACCCGGTGACACCGCAGCCGGACCCCCCGCACCCACCGCCGGAGGCTACGGGCGCCCGCGCAGGGTTTCGATCTCGCGGCGCTCGCGCTTGGTCGGACGGCCCGCCCCGCGGTCGCGGATGCCGACCACGGCCGCCTCCACCGGGGTGGGCGGCGGCGGGCTGTTGTCGATGAAGCACTCCGCGGCGACGGGGGCACCGACCCTCTTGGTCACCGGCCGCCGGACCACCACGACGCGCTCGCGCCCCGCGTGGTAGAGCCGAACCTCGTCCCCCGCGCGCACGCTCTGCGCGGGCTTCGCGCGCTCCCCGTTGACCTTGACGTGGCCCGCCCGGCAGGCGGTGGCGGCGACCGACCGGGTCTTCGTCAGGCGCACCGACCACATCCAGGCGTCCACCCTCGCGGTACCGCCCGCATCCGTCGAACCCGTCGTCCTCGCGTCTGCATCAGCCATGCCCAGACTTTAGCGATCGGAAGGCCGGGAAGCGGAATGAGTTTTGGCGGATAACACAATGTGGATGGCATCTGCGATGGAGATCGTCCCAAACGAATTGCAAATGCGCCAGAAGTGCCCCTACCTTGTCGCCCATGCAGTCCTACACCATCGGACAGGCGGCACGTCTGCTGGGCGTCAGCCCGGACACGGCGCGCCGCTGGGCCGACGCCGGCCGGGTCGCGACCCATCGCGACGAGGGCGGGCGTCGACTGATCAACGGCCGTGACCTCGCGGCCTTCTCCGTCGAGGTGGGGCAGGGCGCCCACGCCGAGGACGGAGAGCCCTACACCTCCGCGCGCAACGCCTTCCCCGGGATCGTCACCGCCGTCAAACTCGGCGACGTGGCCGCCCAGGTGGAGATCCAGGCCGGTCCCCACCGCCTGGTCTCCCTGCTCACCCGCGAGGCCGTCGAGGAACTGGGCCTGGAGGTCGGCATGCAGGCCACCGCCCGCGTGAAGTCCACCAGCGTGCACATCGACCGCACCTGATCCACCCGATCCACCGGGCGCACCGCTTTCCCGTCCGCTCGTCCCCACCCGCTCCGCCCGTCACCGGCGCGGGTCACCACCACGCGGTCCCGGCACCCGGCCGGCCGCCGACCCGACCGAGGAGCCCGACCTTGTACAGCATCCTGAACCGCCGTGCGGCCGCCGCCGCGCTGACCGCCGCCCTGCTCGTCCCGCTGTCCGCCTGTGGCAGCGACGCCGAGAAGAAGGACGACGCCGCGGGCTCCCCGTCCGCCTCGGCCCCGGCCGCGGCCCCGGCCAAGGACGTGAACCTCACCGTCCTCGCCGCCTCCTCCCTCACCGACGTCTTCAAGACCGCCGGTGAGGCGTACCAGAAGTCCCACCCCGGAACGAAGGTCACCTTCTCCTTCGCCGGTTCTCAGGAGCTGGCCGCGCAGGTCAAGCAGGGCGCCCCGGCCGATGCCCTGGTCACCGCCGACACCAAGACGATGGACGGCCTCAAGGGCGAGACCAACGCCGCCACGGTCATCGCGAAGAACCGTCTCGTCATCGCGGCGGGCAAGGACAACCCGTTCAAGATCGACGAGCTGAAGGACCTCGCCGACTCCAAGATCAAGGTCGTCCTGGCGGCGCCCGAGGTCCCCGTCGGCCGCTACAGCAAGCAGATCCTCGACGCCCAGAAGATCGAGGTGAAGCCGGTCTCCCAGGAGCCGAACGTCCGCGCCGTCCTCTCCAAGGTCGAGCTGGGCGAGGCCGACGCCGGTCTCGTCTACAAGACGGACTCCGCCAAGTCCGGTGACAAGGTCGTCACCGTCGACATCCCTGACGACCAGAACGCCGTGGCCTCCTATCCGGCCGCGTCGCTCAAGCAGTCCAAGAACGGCGAGGCCGCGGCCGCGTTCGTGGCGTGGCTGAGCACCCCGGAGGCCCAGAAGATCCTCCAGGACGCCGGCTTCCAGAAGGCGTAACCGGCCTGACGTTCGAAGGGGCTGCCCGGTCCGGGGGGACGGGCAGCCCCTTGTCCGTACCCGCGGAAGACCCCCCGCCCCCGTCCTTCCCCCCGTCAGGCCCTCCCGCCTCGCGCCGCTTCGACCAGGAACCCGATGAGCAGACTCCGCACCCGCACCCGGCCTCCGCTGGCACTCGCGCTGCCCGCGCTGCTCGCCGTCGCGTTCCTGCTGCTGCCGCTGATCGGGATCCTCTCCCGTACGCAGTGGGGCGAACTCGGTACCCACCTCACCAGCCCCGGCGTGGTCGAGGCGCTGAAGCTGTCGCTGGTGGTGTCGCTGTGGGCGCTCGGCCTCTCCCTGCTGCTCGGCGTGCCGCTCGCCTGGCTGCTGGCCAGGGTCCCCTTCAGGGGCAAGGCCCTGGTGCGCTCGCTGGTGCTGCTGCCCATGGTGCTGCCGCCGACCGTCGGCGGTGTGGCCCTGCTGCTGGGCTTCGGGCGGCGCGGACTCCTCGGCCCCTGGCTGGAGGACACCTTCGGCATCACCCTGCCGTTCCACACCTCCGGCGCCGTCGTCGCGGCCACGTTCGTGGCGATGCCCTTCCTGGTGATCAGCCTGGAGGGCGCGCTCGGCGGGCTCAAGCAGAGCTACGAGGAGACGGCCGCCTCCCTCGGCGCCCCGCCGGTCCGGGTGTTCTTCACCGTGACCCTGCCCATGGTGGCCCCCGGTCTGGTGGCCGGGGCGGCCCTCACCTGGGCCCGGGCGCTGGGCGAGTTCGGCGCGACCATCACCTTCGCGGGCAACCTGCCCGGCACCACCCAGACGCTTCCCCTCCAGGTGTACCTGCTGCTCCAGGACAAGCCGGAGGCCGCCACCTCGGTGTCGCTGCTGCTGCTCGCCATCGCCATGGGCGTGCTCATTGCCCTGCGCGGACGCTGGACCGGCACCCCGGTCGCCGCGAAGGACGCCGGGGCGGGGCGGCCGGCCGAGGAACCCGCGCCGTCCGGCTCCGGGCAGGACGCGGGCCCGGCCGACGGAACCGCCGCATGCGGACCCGCTCCCGGCGCTCCCGGTGGGAAGGCCGCGCCGGCCGAGGGCGGCGGCCGGCCCCTGCACGCCGAGGTGACCGGCTTCAACGAGCTGACCCTGGACGCCGAACCGGGCACCACCATCGCCGTCGTCGGCGAGAACGGCGCCGGCAAGACCACCCTGCTGCGGGCCCTGCTCGGGCTGACCCCGCGGGCCCACGCCCGGCTGCGCCTCGGGGACACCGACGTCACCGCCCTGCCCCCGCACCGGCGCCAGGTGGCCTGGGTGCCCCAGGACGGGGCGCTGTTCCCCCATCTGACCGCCCTCGCCAACACCGCGTACGGGCTGCGCGCCCGCGGGGCCGGCCGCGCCGAGGCCCGCCACGAGGCGCAGGCCTGGCTGGACCGGCTCGGCGTCGGCCACCTCGCCCGGCGCAAGCCGGCCCAGCTCTCCGGCGGGCAGGCCCAGCGGGTGGCCCTCGCACGGGCGCTCGCCGCCCGTCCCCGGCTGCTGCTGCTCGACGAGCCCCTCGCCGCCCTCGACCAGACCACCCGGGCCCACGTGCGGCACACCCTGCGCACGCACCTGGCGGGCTTCGACGGGGTCTGCCTGATCGTCACGCACGATCCCGTCGAGGCGGTGTCGCTGGCCGACCGGGTCCTCGTGCTCTCCGAGGGGCGCACCCTGCAGGACGCGGCCCCGGCCGAGGTGACCCGTCGGCCGCGCTCGCCCTGGGTGGCCCGGATGCTGGGCCGCAACGCCTGGCCCGGCACCACCTCCGCCGACGGACTCGCGCTCGGCCCGGGCGGGCGGCTCGTGGTGGCGGAGGCCCTGCCCGAAGGGACGGAGGCGCTGGCGATCATCGCCCCGGAGGCGGTGTCGGTACACCGGGAGCGCCCCGGCGGCAGTCCGCGCAACGTCTGGCCCGGCACCATACGGGAGATCACCGCGGTCGGCAGCCGGCTGCGCGTCCTCGTGGGCTCCGCCGAGGTCCCCGACCTGGTCGCGGAGATCACTCCGGAGGCGGCCGCCGAACTCGGGCTGGCCGACGGCGCCGCGGTGTGGACGAGCGTGAAGGCGACCGAGGTCACCCTCGTACGCCTGTAGGGACCGCCCGCCCCGTGTCCTCCCGCATCCCTTTGGACGCGGGAGAAGGGCTGACATATGTTCGACCCTGCCCGGGCGGCCCGTCAGCGGGCCGGCCCGCGCCAGCCGTTGCCGTACGTACCCGTGGGGGGTCCTCCGTCATGTCCTTCAGCGCGCCCGGCTCACCGCCCCCGCCGCCGCCCGGGCAGCCGCCGTACGGGGCCGCCCCGCGACCGGGGTACCCCGGGCAACCGGGACCGGCCTTCCCCGCCCCCTCCTACCCGGCCCCCTCCTACCCGGCTCCCGCCCACTTCGCCCCGCAGCCGGCCGCCCCGGTGCTGCGTTCCCCCCGGGGCCTCGCGACGGCCGTGACGGTGCTGCTCTGCGCGGCGGCCGTCGCCGCCCTCCTGGGGTGCGTCGCCGACCTCTACACGTGGTCGCTGATGAAGGACGTACAGGCCGACCCCTTCGCGGTGCGGCAGCACACCCTCGAAGGCGCGGACCTGATCACCACCCTCACCGGCGGCTTCCAGGGCCTGACGCTGCTGGCCACGGCGGTCGTCTTCGTCATCTGGTTCCACCGGGTGCGGACCAACGGCGGGATCTTCGACCCCGGGGCCTTCACCCGGTCCGCGGGCTGGGCCGTGGGGGCCTGGTTCATCCCCTTCGGCAACCTCTTCCTCCCCTACCGGGTGGCGGCGCAGACCTGGGCGGCGAGCGTGCAGCTGGGCCCGGACGGCTCCTTCCGGCGGGTCTCCACCGTGCCGCTGACCTCGTGGTGGATCCTCTGGGTCCTCTCCCGGGTCCTCGACACGACGGCCACGCTGCTCGGCGGCCGGGCGGACACCCCGCAGGCCCTGCGCACCGCGTCCGCCCTGGGCGCGTTCGCCGGTCTGACCACCGTCGCCGCGGCCGGGGTCGGCATCGCCTTCGTGCTCAAGCTGACGGCCCTGCAGAACAAGAAGGCCGCGCAGGGACCGTACGCCGCCGCCTGAGCCGGGCCCCTCCGGGACGGGCGCCTTCAGCGCCCGTCCCCCCGCGGAACGTCCCCCGGCGGCACGGCGAACTCGCACCACACGCACTTCCCGCCGCCCCTGGGCTCCACGCCCCAGCCCTCCGCCAGCCGCTCCACCAGCATCAGGCCACGGCCCGACACCGCCCAGTCGTCGGCCTCGCGGCGACGCGGCAACGCGCTGCTGAAGTCCTCGACCTCGATCCGGATCCGGCCCTCGGCCGTCAGCCGCAGGCTGACCAGGCCGCCGCCGTCGGTGTGCACGAGGGCGTTGGTCATCAGCTCGTCCGCCACCAGCTCGATCTCGTCGGCCCGCTCCCGGGCCCCCCAGGCGGCCACCGCCGCCCGGATCAGGTGGCGGCCCATCACCAGGCTGTCGGGGTCCCCGGGAACGAGGCGCTGGTGCAGGGGGCCACCGCCGCGCGGGGCCGGGGTGCCGCGCCGGCGCAGCAGGAGCAGGGCCATGTCGTCCCCGCCGCCCGCGTCCCCGACGAGGTCGCACAGGACGTCGGCCAGTTCCTCGACGTCGACGGGACCCTCGCGGGCCGCCTCCATGAACTCCCGCATCCCGGTCTCCAGGTCACCGCCGGACCGTTCGAGCAGCCCGTCGGTGCACAGCAGCAGGGTGTCCCCGGGATGCAGCTCCAGGCTGGTGACGGGGTAGCCGGAGCCGGAGCCCGCCTGCTCGCGCGGGGGCAGGCCGAGCGGCAGCCCGCCCGCCACCTGGACGCGGTGGCAGGTGCCGTCCCCGCGCCGGACGACCGGGTCCAGGTGGCCGGCCCGGACCAGGTGGAGTGTTCCGGTGTTCAGGTCCACCTCGGCATAGGTGCAGGTGGCGAAGCGTTCGGTGGCCAGGTCCCGCAGGAAGGCGGAGGCGCGCGCCATCGCCGCACCGGGGGTGTGGCCCTCCATGACGTAGGCGCGGAACACGATCCGGAGCTGGCCCATGACGGCCGCCGCGTCCGTGTCGTGGCCCTCGACGTCGCCGATCATCACCCCGACCCGGCCGTCGCCGAGCGGGACCACGTCGTACCAGTCGCCGCCGATGTCGCGCCCCATCCGCGCCGCCCGGTACCGGACGGCGATCAGCGCGCCCGGCACGTCGGGGATGCGGCGGGGCAGCATGGCCCGCTGGAGGCCTTCGGCGAGGTCGTGCTCCTGCTCGAAGAGGATCGCCCGCTGGAGGCTCTGCGCGATGCCGCTGCCGAGGGCGACCAGGACGTTGCGCTCCTCCGCGGTGAAGTCCCCTTCCCGCTGGTACAGCAGGCCGAGGGCACCGACGGGCCGCCCCTGGGCGATCAGCGGGAGGTACACGCCGCTGCGCACGGCGAGCGGCTCGATGTACGGCCACAGGCGCGGGTAGTCGCGCTGGAACTGCTCCCGCGAGGCGATGAAGACCGGTTGCAGGGTCCGTACGGCCTCGCTCATCGGGAACCGCGCGTCGATCCGCGTGTACTCGATCTCGGGAACGTACGAGCCGAGCTGGCCTTCGGCGACCAGGTGGATGCGGGCGCCGTCGACGATCCCGAGCATGACGCTGACGGCGCCGAGGTGGCCGAGGGCCTCGGGGTCCTTGAGGACGTCGGTCACGTCGTTGACGGTGCGGGCGTGCGCGAGGATCGCGGTGGTCCGCTCGACGACCCCGGTCATCCGCCGGCGTCCCTCGTCGCCGTTCCCGGCGGCGCCCGGCTCGTTGGGGTCCGCGGCGGCGTCGCGGAGGATCCCGATGATCCGGTACGGGCGGCCCTGCGGGTCGCGCAGGACGTGCCCCTGGACGTGGGTCCAGGCGGTGCCGCCGTCGCGGCGCAGGGTGCGGAAGTAGGCCCCGTAGTGGCTGCGCCCGTCCCGCAGGGCGTTCTCGACGCGGTGCTCCAGCCGGGCCCGCTCGTTGGGCACGACGCGGGCGAGCAGTCCCTCGGGCGTTCCGGAGAACTCCTCGGCCGGCAGGTCGAGGACCCCGAGGGCGGTGGCGTCCAGATGCATGCGGCCGCTGTCGAGGTCCCAGTCGAAGGTGCCCATGCGATTGAGCGCGAGGCTCAGATCCGGCCGCGCGGGCCAGTCGACCTCGTGGATCCGTCCCCGCTGGTCCATGCAGCCAGGGTCTCACTGTCCCCCGTCCCCGGCATGCCGCGGCCTAGCTCTCGCCGTTCGCCTCCGCCTCCCCGGGGCCGGACCCCGACCCGGACGGGGAGGCGGGGGCCAGGCCCGCGGACGGGGCGGTGGAGGGGGCGGGCGCGGTGGTGGGGCCGCTCGGGGTGCTGCGGTCGGTGAGGGCGGGCGGCTTCGACGCCGGTCCCGAGGGGGTGGACGTGTCCCCGGGGCTGCCCGAGGGGCTCCCGGACGGGGTGGTCTCCGTGGCGGTGTCCTCCGGCGTTGCGGTGCCCGGGGCCTGCGGGGTGCCGGTCACGGGCGGTGGGGACGCGCCGGAGGACGGCGGGGAGGTGGCCGGCGCGGGCGTGCCGGCCGGCGGGGTGGGGGTCGCCGGCGGCGGTACGGGACGGTCCGGCTTCGGGGCCGCGCCCCGGTCGCGCTCGTACCAGCGGCCGCTCTCGTGGTCGTAGATCACGATCTTGTGCACCACCGTCTTCGACGGTGCGATCACCACGGCCTGGCCGGGCCGGTACGAGGGCCAGGGCTCTCCGGAGCGCTTCGGGTTCGCCGGCAGCGGCACGGGGGCGCCGAGGGGGTTGCCGCACGCGCAGCGGACCCGCGGGACCCCGCGGTCGTCCACCAGTACGGCCGTTCCCGCCTGGAGGACCGCCTGGTAGGGGACGGCCCTGCCGTCGCGGTAGCCGTGGTTGGTGACCCGGGTGTCCGTGCGCAGCTGTACGGGCGTCAGGGCGCGCAGGTAGCCGGGGACGGCCCGGGGTTCGAGGCCGAGGGCGGAGGCGAAGGCCGCGTTCTTCGCGGGTTCGGCGGACAGCGCCGCAATCTGCCTCGGCACGTCACAGCTGGCGACGTCCTTCGTGCCGCCGTAGAGCCCGGGGGCGGAGCCGCTGACGCTGCGGGTCGGGGTGGTACCGGTGTCCGCCGGGGACGGGTTCGGGTTCGGGGGCGGGCTGTACGGGGGCGGGGTGGCCTCCCGCGCGGCCGTGGACTCGGTGAAGGGGGCGGGGCCGGTCACCCCGGCCGGCTGGAGGAACACCTCGGCCCCGGCCCGCTGCGTGGCGCCCCCGCCGCCGCCCGGCCTGGTCAGCACCACGACCAGCGCGGCCACGGCGGCCAGCGCCACGACCGCCGCCGCGATCCGGGGACCGGACCGCCACCAGGGCCGCGACCCGCCCGGCGGCTCCCCGCCGGCCGGCCCACCGGGAGGCCCACCCGGAGGTGCCGGGGGCGGCGGTCCGGAGGGACCCTGCGCCGCCCCGCCGGAGAGCGGCCCGGAAGGGGGACCGGTGGGACGCCCGGACGAGGACCCGGACGAGGACGCGTCCGACGGTGACGGCTGGTGGGGCTGCGGCGGCCGTTCGCCGGAGGGCTGCGTGGTCACGGGCTCTTCTCCCCGGGCGGCGGAATGGCCGAAAAATCCTACTGATACCGGTTCATGCGCATGCGTACACTCCTGCGGACCATTGTGTGCGTGCTCCCGGTGGTGCCCGCAAGCCGGGGGTGCCACGGTGAGCGGGTGATCCGTTCCTCCGTCGGGGCCTCCGCGCACGCCTCCACCAGGGCCTGGCGCGACGCGCTCGTCGCCGCCCTCGCTGGCTTCGCGGTGATGACCGCGGTGGCCGCCGCCGGGCTCGCCTGCGCGGGAGCGGGCGATCTCCCGGAGGGCGCGTTCCCCCGGGTACTCGCCGCCGTCGTGGTGATGGCCGCGGGCGGCGCGGTCGAGGGCTCCGCCGAGGCGGGCCCGCTGGCCGGGGCGGACGTGAGCCTGTCCGTGATGCCCCTGTCGGTCAGCCTGGCCGGTGCGCTCACCACGGGCTACCTGTTCCTGCGTCCGTTGCGTGGCCGGGCGGTGGTCCCACCCCGGGAACTGCCGTTGCGGGCCGCCCGGCTGACCGTCCTGTGGCTGCTCCTGCTCACCCTGGCCGCCTTCCCGGCCCGGCAGGACTTCGGGCTCTCCCCCGGCGACTCACCGCTCGGGGACCTCGGCGAGCTGCTCGGTGCCACACCGTCGGTGGGTTTCCGGGCCGACCTGCCCGCCACGCTCCTCTTCGGGCTGCTGTGGATCCTGGGCCTGCTGCTGATCACCCTGCTGGTCTCGCGGCGCGCGCCGCTCCCGGCCGCCCTGGTCCGCTTCCACTCGGCGGTGCGCCCGGCCGCCCACGCCACCGCCGTGCTGCTCGTCGCGTACGTGGGGCTCGGCCTGGTCGCCGGCCTGGTGACGGCCGCCACCCGGGGCCATGCCGCCCGGACCCTGGCCGTGCTCCTGCTCGGCCTGCCCAACCTGGCCTGGCCGGCCCTCACCCTGGGCTTCGGCGGTGCGTGGCAGGGCCGGGTGGAGGGGCCGTTCGGCCTGCCGGTGCCGCAGGTGCTGGACCGGGTCCTGCGCGGCTCCGAGCCGTCGACCGTCGACGTGGCCTCGCTCGCGGAGCACGACCCGCGGGCCTGGTGGCTGGTCCCGGTGGCGGCCGTCCTGCTGCTCGGCACCGGGGTGCTGGCCGCCGTACGCTCCCCCGCGCACGTGCGGCTCCACCGGCACGCCCTGCACCTGGCGGTGGCGCTCGCGCTGGCCACCCTGACGGTGTGCCTGCTGGCCCGGGTGGAGGTCCGGTTCGGTCTGTCCCTCCTGGGCATCGGCGACGCGGCCGGTCTCGCCGGCACCGCCGAACTCACCCCGCACCTGTGGCGGACGACCGGACTCGCCCTCCTGTGGGGCGCCGTGGCGGGCTTCCTCGGCGCCCTCCTCGCCCGCCCCGTCCGGCGCCGCCGGGGCATGCGGGCCCCGGCGTCACCGTGAGGCCGTGACCTCCGGGCCGCCGCCCGGGACGGGCCGGGGGCCCGAAGGGGCTACGGGGGCCCGGAAGGGCTGCGGAACACGGGCAGGGCCCAGTCCGGGGGCGGCGGGCAGACGGGGGCGGCGGGTGGGCGGGTGGCCGTGGCGCGGAGGGCGGTGGTGAAGGCCAGGCAGGTCCCCCAGCGGTCCTCTGGGGCCTTCGCGAGGGCCTTGGCGAGTACGGAGTCCACGGCGGGCGGCAGTTGCGGGCGGTGCGAGGACGGCGGGGGCGGCGGATCGTACTGGTGGGCCCAGAGCAGGGCGAGGTCGTCGTCCCGGCGGAACGGCGGGCCCCCGGTCAGCATCTCGTAGACCACGCAGCCCAGCCCGTACACGTCGCAGCGGCCGTCCACCGGCTTCCCGGAGATCTGCTCCGGGGCGACGTAGTCCAGGGTGCCGACGAACTGGCCGACGGTCGTGAACCCGGACAGCGAGAGGGACTTCTTCGTGAGGCCGAAGTCGGTCAGGTACACGTGCTCGGGGTGTTCGCCGTCGGTGCCCTCGGCGACCAGGACGTTGCCGGGTTTGACGTCCCGGTGGACCAGGCCGTGGGCGTGGGCGGCGTCGAGCGCCGAGGCCAGCTGGCCCGCGATCCGGGCGGCCGTCGCCACGGACAGCGGCCCGGTGCGGTCGAGGAGGGCCCGCAGGTCCTGCCCGGGGACGTACCGCATGGCGATGTACAGCAGCCCGTCCGCCTCACCGGCCTCGAACACCGGCACGATGTGCGGGTGGTCGATGGCCGCCGCCACCCTGGACTCGTGGGCGAAGCGCTGCCGGAAGGTGTCGTTGCGGGCCAGTTCGGGGGCCAGCACCTTCAGCGCCACCGTGCGGTCCAGCCTCAGGTCCCGGGCCCGGTAGACGACGGCCATGCCGCCGCGCCCGATCTCGTCCTCCAGCAGGTAGCCGGCGATCCGCCCGCCGGCGGGGCCGGACCCCCGCCCGGCCCGCGGGTCGGCGGGTCCCATCAGCGCCCGCCCGGTTCGGGCGGGGGCCGGTCCGCGACCCTGGTGGGCTCGTGGGCCGGTTCCGCCGCGCCGGCGCCCGGGGCGGGGCCGGGGTCCCGCGGCTGCGGACCCGCGGGCTGCGGCGCGGGCGGGGTGTCCGGTCCCGAGGCGACCGCGTAGGGGGCCAGCCGGCTCCCGTCCGCGTACATCCACCGCTCCGCGGCCGCGTCGTAGAGCCACGCGGACTCCCCGTCGATGACGATCCCGGCCCGCAGGCCCCGTACGGCCTCCCGGAACGCGCCGGTGTCCGCCGGGTCCGCGGCGAGGTCGCGGACGGCCCGACGGTAGCGGTCCAGGGCGTCGGCCGCCTCGTCGAGCAGCGGCCCGGGGTCCTCGGCCGGGGCCGTGGGCCGGCCGCCGGTGGGCGGCGGCCGCGGCACGGCCACCAGCAGCCTGCCGTCGACCCAGGCCGACCAGCCGTTGGCGCACAGGACCTCTCCCCAGTCCCCGCTCCGGGACAGCAGCCGTACGGGGAGGAAGGCGTCCAGGGCGGTGGTCGGCCGGGTCGTGTCGGGCGCCTCCCAGGCGGGCAGCCCGTCGGGCGGGACCACGTGCGTGGGCCGGAACACGGCGCCGGGGCCGTCCGGGGTGGTCATCGGCCGGGCCTACTTCCGCATGATCGCGGGCTCGTGCCGCCGCAGCAGCCGCGCGACCAGTACGCCGAACAGGACGGACAGCGCCACCAGCATGCCCATGTTGAGCAGCCAGACCCCGGCGGAGTGCGCGAAGAGGGGGTCGTCGGTGAGCGGGCCGGGCACGATCCGGGCGAGGTCGATGGTGCCGGCCATCGCGCCGAGCGCCCAGCGGGAGGGGACGAACCAGGCGAGCTGCTCGATCACCGGCACCCCGTCGAGCTGGAGCAGCGCCCCGCAGAAGACGACCTGGACGATGGCGAGGAGGACCAGCAGCGGCATGGTGACCTCCTCCTTCCTCACCAGGGCGGACACGAGCAGGCCGAGCATCATCGCGGTGAAGGACAGCAGGGCGACGGCGAGGGTGATCTCGACGAGCGGCGGCAGGAACACCCCGGTGGCTCCCGGCGGTACGAGCCGTACGCCGAAGAGGCCCACGAGGGTGAGGACGACGGCCTGGGCCACGGTGATCGTGCCCAGCACCACCACCTTGGACATCAGATAGGCGGACCGCGACAGTCCGACGGCGCGTTCGCGCTGGTAGATCACCCGTTCCTTGACCAGCTCCCGGACGGCGTTGGCGGCTCCGGTCAGGACACCGCCGACGCACAGGATGAGCAGGGCGTTGATCGCCGTCTCCTGGGTGAGGGCGCTGCCGGCCAGGGCGCGGGCCATGGCGCCCATCACGAACGGCAGGGCGATCATGATGGCGAGGAAGGTGCGGTCGGCGCCGAGCGCGGCGGCGTAGCGGCGTACCAGGGTGGAGAGCTGGGATCCCCAGCTCTGCGCCTTGGGCGGCGCGGGAGCGAAGCCTGCCGCGCCCTGGCCGGCCTGCCCGTCCGGGGCTCCGCGGGGTCCCCGGGGGGCTCCGGCTCCGTAGGCGCGGTACTGCGGGGAGGCGGCGTACTGGCCGGCCCAGTCGCGGTCCCGCTCGTTCTCGAAGGCCTCGAAGGCCTCGGGCCACTGGTCGAAGCCGAAGAAGCCGAGGGTCTCGCCCGGCGGCCCGTACCAGGCGACGCGGCCGCCGGGGGCGAGCACCAGCAGCCGGTCGCACACGTCCAGGCTGAGCACGCTGTGGGTGACGACGATGACGGTGCGGCCGTCGTCGGCGAGGCCGCGCAGCATGTGCATGACGGAGCGGTCCATGCCGGGGTCGAGGCCGGAGGTGGGTTCGTCGAGGAAGAGCAGGGACGGCTTGGTCAGCAGTTCCAGGGCGACGGAGACACGTTTGCGCTGGCCGCCCGAGAGGCTGTGGATGGGCTGGTCCGCGCGCTGTCCGAGACCGAGTTCGCCGATCACCTCGTCCACGCGGGCCTGGCGTTCGGCCTTGGCGGTGTCCTGCGGGAAGCGCAGTTCGGCGGCGTAGGTGAGGGCGCGGCGGACGGTGAGCTGGGCGTGCAGGATGTCGTCCTGGGGGACGAGTCCGATGCGGCTGCGCAGTTCGGCGTAGTCGCGGTAGAGGTCGCGGCCGTCGTAGAGGACGGTGCCGTGGTCGGCGGGGCGCAGTCCGGTCAGGGCGCCGAGCAGGGTGGACTTGCCGGCTCCGCTGGGTCCGACGACGGCGAGCAGGCATTTCCCGCCGACGGGGAAGGAGACGTCGTCGAGGAGCGTCTTGCGGCCGTGGTCGACGGCGACGGCGAGGTCCTGCACGTCGAGGGAGACCTCGCCGCTGTCGACGTACTCCTGGAGCTGGTCGCCGACGAGGCAGAAGGCCGAGTGGCCGATGCCGACGATGTCCCCCTCGGCGATCCGGGCCCGTTCGACGGGGGTGCCGTTGAGGTAGGTGCCGTTGTGGCTGCCGAGGTCGGCGATCTCGTAGGTGCCGTCGGCGAGGGCGCGCAGTTCGGCGTGCCGGCGGGAGACGACGAGGTCGTCGACGACGAGGTCGTTGGCGGGGTCGCGGCCGATGCGCAGGGCGGTACGGGCGGCCAGTGGGCGGACGGTGGTGGGCCGCCGGAAGGTGCCGGTGCGCTCCGGGTGGGCGACGGGGGCGGCGGACGGGGCGACGGGGGCGGCGGCCGGGACGGTCAGGGGCGGCGGCGGTGGCGGTGGCGGCGGTGGGGGCGTGCGGATGGAGAGGACGGCGCGCGGGCCGTCCTGGGCGCTGCCGAAGCGCAGCTCGCTGCCGGGGCCGATGCTCCATTCGTGGATGCGGTGGCCGTCGGCCCAGGTGCCGTTGGTGCTGTCCTCGTCCCGGACGGTCCAGTGGTCCCCGTCGGGGCACAGGACCGCGTGGTGCCAGGAGACGCGGGCGTCGTCGAGGCAGATCTCGCAGAGGGGGTCCCGGCCGACGTGATAGGTCCGGGGCGGGCTCATCTCGGTCGAGCCCCCGGCGGTCTCCAGGACGAGTTCGGGCGCGGTGTCCGCACCGGGGCGCTGGACCATGCACAGATCTTCCCACGATCGACCGGTCCCGGCGCGGGAAGCATCACCGCAGGTCAGGAGGGTCTTATGGAGAATGACAACGGTCCCCGTTGCAGCCTTTGCCGATCTCGCCGGGGTGCGCTTCACTTCACGCGTCGGAACCGAACCAACGGGGGACGCCATGACCGGGCACGACCACGCGCACGACCGCGCGCACGACCACGAAGGCGGGCCCGACCACGGGCAGGACCACGGCCACGGGCACGGGCACGCCGGGCACAGCCACGGGGTCGACCCGGACGCGGACCGCCGCTGGCTGGCGATCGCGCTCGCGCTGATCGGCGGTTTCATGGCCGTCGAGGTGGTCGTCGGCGTGATGGCCCAGTCCCTGGCCCTGATCTCGGACGCGGCGCACATGCTGACCGACGCCGTCTCGATCGTCCTCGCGCTGATCGCGATGCGGCTGGCGGCGCGCCCGGCGCGCGGAGGCTTCACGTTCGGCCTCAAGCGGGCCGAGATCCTCTCCGCCCAGGCCAACGGGCTGACCCTGCTGCTGCTGGGGGCCTGGCTGGCGTACGAGGCGGTACGGCGGCTGATCGACCCGCCGCAGGTGGAGGGCGGTCTGGTGCTGGTGACGGCGCTGGCCGGCATCGTCGTCAACGTGGGGGCGGCCTGGTGCATCTCGCGGGCGAACCGGTCCTCGCTGGCCGTGGAGGGCGCCTACCAGCACGTCCTGAACGACCTGTTCGCCTTCATCGGGACGGCCGTGGCGGGCCTGATCGTGCTCACGACCGGTTTCGTGCAGGCGGACGCGATCGCCACGCTCGTGGTGGTGGTGCTGATGGTGAAGGCGGGCTACGGGCTGGTGCGCGAGTCGGGCCGGATCTTCCTGGAGGCGGCCCCGGCGCACCTGGACCCGGACGCGGTCGGTGACCGTCTCGTCGGGCACCCGCCGGTGACGGAGGTGCACGACCTGCACATCTGGACGATCACCTCGGGGCAGGCCGCGCTGTCCGCGCACGTGCTGGTGGAACCGGAGGGCGACTGCCACGCGGTGCGCCGCGATCTGGAGCGGCTGCTGGAGAAGGAGTACGGGATCACCCACACCACGCTCCAGGTGGACCACGTCCAGGAGGCGCTGCTGTCGGTCGGCCGGGCGGGCGAGGAGCCGGGCGGCGGCGACCCGCACTGCGCGGACGCGCACGGCCCGGTCCACCGGGAGGGTCCGCACGCGCACTGAAGACCGGCCGGCGGGGCATACATGGAGCCATGACGGAGCCGAAGAGGCACAAGCGCAGCGCCGGCCTGCTGTTGTTCCGCCGCACCGGCGACGGGGGCGTGGAGGTCCTGCTCGGCCACATGGGCGGTCCGCTGTGGGCGGGGCGGGACGCCGGCGGCTGGGCGATCCCCAAGGGCGAGTACGGGCCGGACGAGGCGCCCCGGGACGCGGCCCGCCGGGAGTTCACGGAGGAGCTCGGGCTGGCGCCGCCGGAGGGCGACTACCTGCCGCTCGGCGAGGTGCGGCTGACCAGCGGGAAGCTGGTGACCATCTGGGCGGTCGAGGCGGACCTCGATCCGGCGCTGACGGTGCCCGGGACGTTCACGATGGAGTGGCCTCCGCACTCCGGGCGGGAGCAGGAGTTCCCGGAGCTGGACCGGGTGGCCTGGTTCACCCCGCCGATGGCGCGAAACAAGCTGATGGTTCCTCAAATCCCGTTCCTGGAGCGCCTGTTGGTGCTGCTGGAGGGTTGACTGGACCTTTACTTGCCAATAAACCCCATCTGCGTGGACATTGCACATATGACGAGCGTCGTGCTGGTGGGAACCCTGGACACCAAGGGTGTCGAGTACGGCTGGCTGCGCGAGAGGCTGCTGCGCGCCGGCGTCGAGGTGGTACTGGTCGACACGGGGATCATGGGAGAGCCCCGGGTGAACGCGGACGTGCCGCGCGAAGCGGTGGCCCGGGCGGCGGGTTCGGAACTGTCCGACCTGCGGGCCGCCGACCGGGGACCGGCCGTGACCACGATGGCCCGGGGCGCCGAGGCGGCCCTCCTGCGCCTGCACGCCGAGGGGCGGCTGCACGGGGTGCTCGCGATCGGGGGCAGCGGGGGCACCTCGATCGCGACGCGCGCCATGCGGGCACTGCCGCTCGGCGTGCCGAAGCTGATGGTCTCCTCGATGGCGTCCGGGGACGTGGCCCCGTACGTCGGGTCCGCGGACATCACGATGATGTACAGCGTGGTGGACATCGCCGGGATCAACAGCATCTCGGCGCCGGTGCTGGCGAACGCCGTGGAGGCGGTCGCCGCGATGGCCAGGGCGTTCCAGCGCGCCTCCATGGAGCTGCGCCGCCCGGCCGGGCTGGGGGCGGGCGCGCGGCCGCTGGTCGCGGCGAGCATGGCGGGGGTGACCACGACCGGTGTGGACGCGGCCCGGGAGCGGCTGACCGAACTGGGCTACGAGGTACTGGTCTTCCACTCCAGTGGTACGGGCGGCCGGACCCTGGAGACCCTGGCCGGGCAGGGGATCTTCGCGGGGGTGCTGGACCTGACCCTCAGCGAGCTCGCCGACGACCTGTGCGGCGGCATCCTCACGGCGGGGCCCGACCGGCTCAGCGCGGCCGGGCGGGCGGGGATCCCGCAGGTGGTGAGCCTGGGCGCGCTGGACGTCGTGAAGTTCGGCCCGCTGGAGACCCTGCCCGAGCGGGCCCGCTACCGCAGGATCCGTGTCCACAACCCCTCGATCACGGTGATCCGTACGACCGAGTCCGAATGCGCGGAGCTCGGCCGCCGGGTCGCGGCGAAACTGCGCGCGTCGACGGGGCCGACGGCGGTCTGCCTGCCCCTGCGCGGGCTGTCCGCGCTCGGCGCGCCGGGCGGCCCGTACCACGACCCCCGCGCGGACGGGGCCCTGTTCTCGACGCTGCGCGAGGGCCTGCGCGGGAGCGCAGCCCGCCTCTACGACTACGACACCCACATCAACGACCCGGCCTTCGGGCGGGCCGCCGCCGACCGCCTGCACACCATGATCGACGTGGTCTCGGCCGCCGCCTGATCCCCGCCACCTGTCCGGGTCCCGGACAGGTGGCGGGGTTGGGAACCGGCCGTGGCGGAAACCGTGTCCTGGAGGGTGCCGGTCGGGGGACGACCGGCCGGCCCCCTCGGAGGCCGGTGACGCCACGGACGGGGGCGGACGATGGACAACGGCTGGACGGTGCCCGGCTACAGCGAGGTCCGCGAGCTCGGTGCGGGCGCCAGCGGCCGGGTGGTGCTCGCGGTGCACGCGGCCACCGGTACGGCGGTCGCGGTGAAGTACCTGTCGGAGCGGCTGCGCCGGGACCCGGCCTTCGTCCGGGAGTTCCGGGCGGAGGCCCGGCTCCTCGGCGGCCTCGGCTCCCCCTACGTGGTGGGCCTCTACGAGTACGTGGAAGCACCCGGCGGCGCCGCGATCGTGATGGAGCTGGTCGACGGGATCTCCCTGCGCGCGGTCCTCAGGGAGTCCGGACGGGCGGAGCCGGAGGCGGCCCTGGTCGTGCTGAAGGGCTCCCTCCTGGGGCTGGCCGCGGCCCACCGCGCGGGTGTCGTCCACCGGGACTACAAGCCCGAGAACGTGCTGGTGGCACCGGACGGTTCCTCGAAGCTGGTCGACTTCGGGATCGCGACGGGCCGCGGCACCACCCCGGGCGTGGCCGGCACCCCCGCCTACATGGCGCCCGAACAGTGGCAGGGCGAACCCGCCTCGCCGACCGCCGACGTGTACGCGGCCACCGCGACCTTCTTCGAGTTCCTGACCGGGCGCAAGCCGTACGACGGCACGAACCTCGCGGAGCTCGCCGTCCAGCACATCGAGGCGCCGGTGCCGGAGACGGAGGCCCCGGAGCCGGTGCGTCCGCTGATCCGGCGCGGCCTGGCCAAACGGCCGGACCAGCGGCCGGAGAACGCCGAGGCCTTCGTCGCGGAGCTGGAGGAACTGGCGCTGACCGCGTACGGGCCGGGCTGGGAGGAGCGCGGGCAGCGCAAGCTCGCCGCGCTGGCCGCCCTGCTGCCGCTGCTGTTCCCCTCGGCGGGCGCCGCCGCGGCGGGCACCACCGCGGTGGCCACGACCTCGATCGGGCAGGGCGCCGGATGGGCCCCGGGGCGCGCCGGCTGGTTCGCGGCCGGGCTGGCCCTGGTCCTGGGGGCCGCGCTGGTGCTGACCACCGACGCCGTCGGCGCCGCCCCGGACGGCGCGTCGGCGCTGAGCGCCCTAGCCACCACGAGCGCGGCCCCGCCGGGGTCCGCGCCGCCCGCCCCGGGTCCGTCCGCGTCCCCGTCGGGCTCCGCCTCCGCCTCCCCCGGCGGCTCCCCGGTCCCGTCGGCCCAGCCGAGCCCTTCGTGGTCCCCGACGCCGACGGCCTCCCCCTCGACGAGCCCGAGCACGAGCACGAGCCCTACGCCGACCCCGACGGGGAAGCCGACCGTTTCCTGGTCCCCTACGCCCACGCCCACGCCGACCCCCACCCTGCGGGTGACCGCCGTGGACGTCTCCCTCAAGACGGGTGTCTACCGGGGCGACGCCGCCGTCTCCGTGACCGCCGCCGGGAGGGGGGCCGTCAAGGTGGTCCTGCAGTGGTACCTGGGCTCCGCCCAGGGGGCCTACACGGTGCCCGACGGCACCGACACCTTCTTCGTCAAGGCCGGCTCCCCGGCCCAGGTGGTCGGCTCCCACACCTTCCCGCGCGGGTACGGCTGCTACGGCGGCGTCCGCGTCACCACCGAGCCGGCCGCCGGGAGCGGTCCGGCCTACGACTCGAAGCCGCTGGTGCGCTGCCAGGACCAGGAGCCCCCACGATGAGCGATCCCCGCGCCCCGCACGGCGACGACGACTACAGCGCCACCGTCCTCGGCAGCCACTGGTTCACCGGGCCGCCCTCGCCGGAGGACGCCGCCCCCGACCGGGTCGAGGGTTCCGTGCTGCGCTTCGGTCCGGGTGTGACGGCGGCGATGCCGGCGCCGTTCCCGCTGCGCCCGGCGGCGCCCGCGCCGGTCCGGCGCCGGGGCGGGGGCTGGCGGCGGTACGCCCTGGCCGCCGTGGTGCTCGCGCTGGTGCTGGCGTATCTGGGCTGGCAGCGGTTCGGGCCCGGTGTCGTCGTCCGGGACGTGGCGGTCACCACCGACCCGGCGGGTCCCGGCTGCGACCGGGCCGCCGATGTGGTGGCCGTCGTACGCACCGACGGGCGGCCCGGGACCCTCACGTACCGATGGGTCCGCAGCGACGGCACGCGTTCGGAGGAGCTGACGGAGCGGGTGCCGCGGGGGCGCGAGGAGGCCAGGCTGCACCTGATGTGGACGTTCAAGGGGACCGGCACCTACCCGGCGCGGGCCGAGCTCCAGCTGATCTCCCCCGTCACGCGGTCCGCGGCGACGGACTTCACGTACCGCTGCCGCCCGTAACGGGCAGCCGGATCACGGCGCGGCCGCCGTCGAGGTCCACCCGGGAGTGCGGGGGCGCGCCGTCCTCCTCGTCGTCGCGCAGGACGAAGGCGCTCCGGCGTTCCCGCAGCTCGTTCTGTTTGCCGGGCGAGAAGCTGGCGTGCAGCTGCTCGAAGCCGGTCGAGGAGACCTGGCCGCGGCTGCCGTTCCAGCGCCAGGGCAGCAGTCCGGCCCGGCCCGCCCGCAGCAGCGCCAGGTCGAGGAAGGCGACCGCGGTGAGCCCGAGCGCCAGCCCCGGCAGGGTCATGAAGACGACGAAGCCCATGGCGCGACCGTAACCCACCCGGCCCACGGCCCGTGAGGGTCCGTGCGGCTCGGTCTTCCGGCCGGGGCCGGGGTGGCCGTCCGGCCGAAGCGGGGGACCCGGCCGCGCTGGTTGACTCGTGGACGTGGACGAGGGCGTGCAGGACGCCCTCGGGCACCCCTGCGTGCCGTGTTCCGGCCGGCGGCCGTTCCAGCCGGCGACACCCCAACCGGAGCGTGGCCGTCCCGCACGGATGCCGAGTCCGCGCGGGAGGCCCGCAGCCGCTTTGGGGAGTGGCTGCGGGCCGTTTCGCGTACCGGGCGGGGTGCGGCCCGGCCCGTGCGGATCCGCCCGGCCGGGGGCACGGGGCTCCGGGTGGGGCGGAACTCAGAAGCGGGCGTGGGCGGCGATGTCCGCCTGGAACTCCCCCGTCATCGCCGGGGTGACCGTCGGGCGGCACTGCGCGACCGCCGCCAGGTAGTCCGCCGTCGTCGCCCCGGGCGGGGCGGCCCCCAGACCCCGTGCGACCGCCGCCTCCAGGTCCCGTTCGAAGGACACCTGCGCCGCGATCCGGGCCGCGTGCTCGATGTCGGCGGGGGTGAACAGCTCGCTGGCCTCCACCAGCGCCGCCACGTCCACGCCCGCGCGGCCCGCCGTGTACCGGGACCAGATCGCCGCGCGCGCCCCGGCGTCGGGGGTGCCGATCGGGATCAGGTAGTCGAAGCGGCCCGGTCGCAGGAAGGCCGGGTCGAGGGAGCGGATGGAGTTGGTGGCGCAGACCAGCAGCCGCTCGTCGCCCTCCCGGAAGCCGGGTATCAGCTTGAGCAGTTCGTTGGTCACCCCGTGGATCCCGCCGGGCTGCGCGGGCTCGGTGCGCACGGGGGCGATCTCCTCGACCTCGTCGATGAAGACGAGCACCCGCTCCAGCTCGGCGATCCGGGCGAAGGCGTCGCGCAGCGCGGCCGAAAGGTTGCCCTCGTCGGCCAGGCGCGAGGGCAGCAGTTCCACGAAGGGCCAGCCCAGCCGGGAGGCGATGGCACGGGCGAAGGTGGTCTTTCCGGTGCCGGGCGGCCCGAAGAGGGTGATGGCCCGCGGGGCCCGCACCCCGTGCGAGGCGGCCCGTTCCGGCTCGGCGAGCGGCAGCACCACGCGCCGCTCGATGAGGTCCTTCTCCTTCTCCATGCCGGCGACGCGGTCCCACAGGTCGCTCTGGAGGAACCGGCCGCCCAGGTCGTCGAGGAGCCCGGCGGCCGGTCCGTGCAACGGCTCGGTCTTCTCGAAGTAGGCGACCGCGGGCTGGCGGGTGTAGCCCGCGTTCAGCAGGCCCTCGCCGAGCAGGTCCTCCTCGGGCAGGACGTAGGCGATCCGGCCGACGCGGGCGGCGATCAGCCGCCGCTCCAGCTCGACCAGCAGGGCGCTGGCCAGGCCCCGGCCGCGCCAGCCGGAGGCGATCGCGATGCGCATCACCCAGGCGCGCTCCCCGGTCACGCAGGCGAGGGCCGCACCGATCGGGACGCCCTGGTGGACGGCGACCACGCAGGGCTGCCGGTCGGTGAGCGCGCTGATGCACTCGGCGAGGGAGAAGACCGACTCCTGGCCGAGCTCCGCCGTGGTGTCGATCAGGTGGACCACCGCTGCGAGATCGCTCTCGCGGTAGTCGTGGATGAGCCAGTTCACCGGGTACCGCCCCTCGTTCGTGCTCCTGCGGCGAGGCTAGGGGCGGGCGGGCCCGGCGATCACGCTCCGCGGTGCACAACAACCGGTACGGAAACCCACCGCGCCGTCCATAGACCGGCGGGGCCGGGAACGGCGTCCGGGGACCCCGTGGGCGATTCACAGCGGATTCATACGGAGCACCGGGCTCCGGGCACAGTTTCCCCAGGGAGGCTCAATGCATGATCCAACGCATCCTCCTCCGACAGGCCGGCCGTCCCCGCGCCCGGCGGGCGTCCCGGATCCTGCTCGCGGTGGCCGCGATGGCCGCCCTGCTGAGCGTGGACATGCCGAGCGCCGCGGCCGTGCCCCCGCTCGGCGTGACCGCCACCGCCCTGCCCGACGCGACGGTGGCCCGGGTGGGCGCGCTGTTCGCGGGCGGCCTCGACGGCGGGCACTTCTGCACCGCCGCCGTGGTGCACAGCGCCGACCGCGATGTGATCGCCACGGCCGCGCACTGCCTCGACCACCCGGACACCACCGTGTTCGCCCCGGGCTACCGGGACGGGAAGGCCCCGTACGGGGTGTGGCGGCTGACCGGTGTGAACGTGGCCGGGGACTGGACGGACGGCAAGGACCCCGACGACGACATCGCCTTCGCGACCGTCGCGCCGTCGGACGGGGCGCAGTCGGGCGGGGCGCAGATCGAGGACGTCGTCGGCGGGTTCCCGGTCGTCACCGACCAGCCCGACGACGTGACGGTGACGATCCTCGGATACCCCAGCACACTGGACGCCCCGCTGCGCTGCTCCAACGCCACGAGCCTGTTCTCCGAGAGCCAGCGGCGCATCGACTGCCCCGATCTGAGCGGCGGCACCAGCGGCAGCCCCTGGCTGGTGGACGGCGCGCTGGCGGGTGTCCTGGGCGGCTACGAGGGGGGCGGTACGGTCCCGGAGGTCTCCTACAGCGCGGTGATGGGCGACCAGGCCCTGGAGCTCTACCGCGAGGCGGCCGTCTCGGCGGGCTGAGCCGCCGGGGCCTAGCGTTCGGCGGGGTCCGCGGGTGCCTCGAACCAGGTGGGCTCGTCGCGCTGTGCGCGGCGTACGCGGTCCAGCGCGAAGGGCTCGAGCGGCGGCAGCTCCTCCGGGTCGAACCAGGCGACCTCCAGCAGCTCCCCGTCGGCGGCGCGGGCCTCGCCGCCGGTCGCGCGGCAGCGGAAGGTGATGTCCTGGAACTGGCAGACGTCACCGTTCGGGTAGGTGATCGGTTCGAGCATCTGGACGAGCACGACCCGTTCCGGCACGCACCGCACGGCCGTCTCCTCGTACACCTCGCGCACCGCCGTGTCGGCGGGCTGCTCCCCCGGTTCGGCTATCCCGCCGACGACGGACCAGCGGCCGGTGTCGGCGCGACGGCCGAGCAGCACCCGGCCCCGGTCGTCGAAGACGACGGCGGTCACCCCGGGCAGCAGGAGCAGCAGCTGCCCGGCGCCCGCCCGGATCGCGCGGATGAATTCGGGAGTGGTCATGCCCCGACCTTACGAGGCCGCTCGCCGGTCACCGTCGTCATGCGGCCCGGCGGGCGCGAATGCGGCGGAAGAGGACCGTCCCCAGGCCGGCCGCGGCGACCAGGACCAGCGCGTACTCCGGCAGCGGGCCCAGACGGGTGGCCGGGGTCTGCGTGGAACGCAGCGGGATCTCGGCCACGAGCGCGTCGGCGGTGAACATCTTCGTCTGCGACACGATCGAGCCGTCGGGGCGGATGACGGCGCTGACCCCGCTGGTGACGGGGACGAGGACGCTGCGGCTGTGCTCGACCGCGCGGATCCGGTCCATGGCGAGCTGCTGGTAGGTCATCTCGGTCCGGCCGAAGGTGGCGTTGTTGCTGGGGACGGCGATGACCTGGGCGCCGGCCCGGACGGTCGAGCGGACGGCGTCGTCGAAGGCGGCTTCGTAGCAGGTGACCATGCCGATCCCGCTGCCCCCCATGTCGAAGACGCCGGGCTCCTTGCCGGGTCCGAAGTCTCGGCGCACGCGGTCCACGTCGGAGCTGAAGAGCCGGACGAAGGAGCGCATCGGGATCCGCTCGCCGAAGGGCTGGATCTTGCGCTTGTCGTAGGTGGCGGTGGGGCCCTTGACCGGGTCCCACAGGATCATCGTGTTGCGCAGCGGGCCGGTTTCGGGGGCCAGGACGGAGCCGATCGCGACGGGCACGCCGATGGCCTTCACCGCCCGGTCGATCACGGCGTAGGCGTCGGGCTGGGTGAAGGGGTCGATGTCGGAGGAGTTCTCCGGCCACACCACGAAGTCGGGCTTGGCGACCCGGCCGGCCTTGACGTCCTCGGCGAGCTGGAGGGTGCGGTTCGCGTGGTTGTCCAGGACCTGACGGCGCTGGGCGTTGAAGTCGAACCCGGCACGCGGCACGTTGCCCTGGATGACGGCGGCCACGGCGGTGCCGTCCTCGGCGGCGTCGGAGACCAGCGGACGGGCCGCGAGGGCCGCGCCGACCGGGGCGACGACGGCGACCGCGGCGAGCGCGGCGGTGGTCCGGCCCGGGTGGCGGCGGGCGATGCGGGCAGCCTCGTAGAGCCCGAATCCGCACAGCGCCACGCCGAAGGAGAGCAGCGGGGTGCCGCCGACGGCGGCGAGCGGGGTGAAGACCCCGTCGGCCTGGCCGAAGGCGAGGCGGCCCCAGGAGAAGCCGCCGAAGGGAGCGCGGGCGCGCAGGGCCTCGTCCGCGACCCAGACGGCGGCGGCCCACAGCGGCCAGCCGGGGAGCTTGGAGACGAGGGCGATACCGAGGCCCGCCAGACCGATCAGCAGGGCTTCGAGGGTGACCAGGGCCAGCCAGGGCACGGGGCCGACCCCCTCGCTGGTCCAGACGAGCAGTGGGAGCAGGTAGCCGAGCCCGAAGAGCAGGCCGAGCCCGAAGCCCGCCCGGGCACGGCGACCGCGCAGGCAGCCGGCCAGCAGGGCGAGGGCGAAGGGGGCCAGCCACCACAGGGGGCGGGGCGGGAAGCTGAGGTAGAGCAGGACTCCGGCGACCACGGCGAGGGCGGCCCGCAGCAGCCAGGCCGCCTTCCGCTTCCCCGGCCCGGCGGCGGCCGCGGCCTCGGCTGCGGCCGTGGCTCCGGCCGTGTTCTCGGTACCCGCTTCGGCTCGTCCGGCGGGCTGCGAGGGCCCGCTCCCGGCGGCGCTGGTGACACTGCTGCTCATCTGGCGGAGTGTACGTCCCCGTGTCCCAAGGGTCGGTAAGGAGACACCGGACACCGCACACCGGACGCGGTGCGGCAGAGCGGACGGATGGGCGGACTGGCGGACGGGCGGGCGAAACGGGTGTGGTGGCGGGCGGGCCGGCCGACGGCTAGCCGGCGAGCGCGCGCAGGTGCGTGCGGATGACGCGGACGGCGTTCTCGGCGTCATCGACGGTGACCGTGAAGAGCTTGCCGTCGCCGAGCCTGAGCTCGACGCCCTCGCCGCGCCGGACGATGATCGCGGTGCCCTTGTCCGGTCGCCAGCGGTAGCCCCAGCCTCCCCACTGCTGCGGGGTGATGTTCGGCAGGAACTCGGCGGCGGCGACGTCGCAGAGCCGGATCGTGCGGCGCGGCAGCCCCATGTGGCCGCACCGCACGTCGAGGCGTTCGGAGTCGACGGTGACGGCCACGTGCACGAACGCGAGGGTGCCGTAGAGGATCAGCAGCCCGGCCGCGAGGCAGCCGATCACCGACATGAGCAGCGGCACCATGCCGGAGGTCCAGGCGTTGTCGACGGCGAGCTCGATGCCGAGCGCGAGACACGCCGCGCCGGCCGCGGCGAGCAGCCACTGGACGCGGTTGGAGGCCCGTCCCGTCCACAGCGGACCCGGGGGGTGAACCGTCATGTCCAGCAGCGTACCCACGTTCCGGCGACGCACCACCACCGCTGCGCCGGTCGGCGCAGCGCACGCGGAGGCCGGCGGGCGGGGGCCCTTATGCGCGGCGCCACGTGCGTGGTGGAGTGGCGGAATGGATCAGGAATCGGGGGAACGGCCACGGTGCACGGCCGTGGCGGCACCGACCGCGGGAGCCTGCGTGGACGCCCGGGGCGGCGGGGACAGCGGGGCGGAACGGACGGACCGGCTGGACCGGGCCGTGGGAGCCGTGCTCGGTTCGGCGGCGGGCGACGCCCTCGGCGCTCCGTACGAGTTCGGCCCGGCGGGCGCGCTGAGCGCCCGGGGCGAGGAGATGCGTGGCGGCGGCGGCTGGGATCCGGGCGAGGCCACGGACGACACCCAGATGGCGGTGCTGGTCGGCGAATCGCTCCTCGAACACGACGGTCTGGAACTCGCCGACGTCTTCGCGCGGTTCCGGCACTGGGCGGCCTGGGAACCCAAGGACATCGGCCTCCAGACCGAGGACGTGCTGAGCAGCGGCGCCCCCTGGGACCTGGCGGCCGCCCTGCACTTCCAGGTCAACGCCCGGGCGGCGGGCAACGGTTCCCTCATGCGGGCAGCGACCTCGGCCGTCTGGTTCGCACCCGCCGGGCGCGGCGCCACCATGGACGCGGCCCGGCGGATCGCCGCCCTCACCCACGGCGACCGGGCCGCCTGGGAGGGCACCGCCGTCCTGCACGAGCTGGTACGGGTGGCCCTGGACGGGGCCGATCCGCTCGCCGCCCTGCCCGAGGTGCTGGACTCCGTACACCCGGCGCACCGCGAGCGCTACGCCCGCGTGCTCGGCCCCGGCTGGCATCCGGACCAGGCCACCGAGTTCAACGGAGCGGTGTGGCCCTGCCTGGGCTCGGCGGTGTGGGCGCTGCGCACGACCGGCGGGTTCGCGCCGGCCGTACGGGCCGCCGTGGACCTCGGCGGGGACACCGACACGGTCGCCGCGGTGACCGGGGCGCTGGCCGGGGCGGTCTACGGGGCCCGCGCGATCCCCCGGGAGTGGACGGACCCCCTGCACGTGCCGCTGCCCGGGGCGGGGCCGGGCCACGGGGAGGGCGGCGCCGGCCGGGTGCCGGACCGGGTCCTGGACGCCGGTGCCCTGCGCGCCCTGGCCCGGCGGCTCGCGGGCGCGGGGCCGGGCACCGGGCCGGGCGCGGAGTCCGGGCCGGGGGTGGAGACCGGTCCGGGGGCGGGAGCCGGGCCGAGGGCGGGAGCCGGGCCGAGGGCGGAGGCCGGGCCGAGGGCGGAGGCCGGGGCAGGGGCGGAAACCCGACAAGGGGCGGAAACCGGACCGAGGGCAGAGGCCGGGCCAGGGGCGGAAACCCGACAAGGGGCGGAAACCGGACCGAGGGCGGAGGCCGGGCCAGGGGTGGCCTGACGGGGTGGACGGGCATGGGCCGTCCCGGCTGCGGGCCGCGTGCCGGGGTCAGCCGCAGCCGCACCCTCCGCAGCCGCCGCCACAGCCGCCCCCGCACCCGCTCCCCCCGCAGCCCCCTCCGTCGCCTCCGCAGCCACCGGTGGCCGCGGCGCCCGTGCCGCCGGTGGCTGCGGTGCCCCGGGGGGTCCGCTTGCGCCACGTGGGCGGGTCGTACGTACGGAACCGCTCCCGCTCCCGTTCCCGACGCCGTTCCAGGGTCTTCTCGTAGGAGACCCCGGCCGGGATCCACCGGTCGAGCCCGTGCCGTCGGCGTGGCAGCAGGGCGGCTGCCGTGACGGAGGCGGAGATGCCGGATCCGCCGTGGACCGCGTACTCCAGGACCACCTCGGCGCCGTCGTACGGGGACCCGTACAGGACGGCCTCGAACGGCTCGGCGCGGACGTCTATGTCATGCGATCCGCGCGGGAGGGATCCCTGCGCCCCGCGCGCGAGCAGCCGTACGAAGCCGAGCGTGTCCTCGCGGCGCGGCCGGTAGGGGATCAGCGGCCGCCCCGCGATCGTGTCGGCGTCCGGGTAGAGCCAGAAGTGCCCCGACGGGGCGGCCCGTACGCCGACCAGCAGCACGGGCTGCGGTGCCCGGTGCAGGCGCCGCGCGGCCAGGTCGGCGCTCCAGCCCGCGCCCAGCAGCGTGCTCCCGACGACCAGCAGGGGCAGGGCGAAGCGCTGCTGACCGACGGCGTCGTACGGGTGGGGGCCGCCGTGCGCGCCGAAGTCGCCCAGGATCCCGTCGAGGAGGATGCCCGCGGCGACGAGGCAGAGGAAGGCACCGCCCAGGAGGCGCCCGTTGCCGCGCCGGTCGTGCCCGGTCGGCAGTCGGGCGGGGAGCGGGAAACGGGCCGGGCCGGCGGCGGCGCGGGCGAGCAGGTTCTGCCGGCGGCGGGCCCGCAGCCGCAGGGCGGCCCCGGTCAGCGTCCACAGCGACAGCAGGCAGACGAGGAACAGCCCGGTCCGGCCCGCGGTGTCGGCGGCGGGGCGTGCGGGAAGGGTGACGGCCGACTCCACCGCGAGCAGCGTCGCGGACACGACGGTCGCCCCCGGCAGGTACCGGTACCACAGGGGCAGCGCCACGAGCAGCAGCGCGTCGGGATAGGCCCGCCACGCCGTCCCGGCCGGTGGGCCCGGTGCGTCGTTCCAGAGGATCAGGGTGAGCGCGAGGGCGACGAGCAAGCCGAGGATCCGGCTGCCGGCGCCGGGGGCGAAGACGGCCGGGGCGCGTGCCGCGCGCCAGCGCTCGGCCGCCTCGACTCCCCACGTATTCAAGTCAGTTGCCGGCGTCGCCCCGGTGGGCAGGTGCTTGGCGTAGGCGGTCACCGGCCCAGTATGGGAGCGCCCGGGCCACGGTGGAACGGCTTTCCCGCCCGGTCGTCGCGGGGTCAGCCCGCGACGGGTGCGCCGTGTTCCCGCCCTGCGAGCAGTCGGCCCTCGGCGTAACGCAGGGCCGCCGCCGACAGCTCGGACGTCCTCCCGCTGTGCAGGACGGTCAGCCCGCCGGTGGGGGGCAGACCGGGTGCGGGCTCGGCGCCGATGCGGCGCAGGGCCTGGACGGCGACGGCCTCGGCGGAGCCGTGGTAGGTCGGCTCGGCGCCGCCGGTGCGCGCGGCGAGGGCGGCCCGGATGGCTTCCTCGACCAGCTCGTAGTGGGTGCAGCCGAGGACCACGTCGGTGACGTCGACCGGGGTGAGCGCCGCGGCGGCCGCGACCGTGCGGACGATGGCGGCCTCGTCGGCGGCCTCGACGGCGTCGGCGAGCCCGGGGCAGGGCACCTCGGTGACCCGGGCTCCGGCGGCGAAGTCACGGATCAGCCCGCGCTGGTACGGGCTGCCGGTGGTGGCGGGGGTGGCCCAGATCGCCACGCGCCCGCCGGCCACGGCGGCGGGCTTGATCGCCGGCACGGTTCCGATGACGGGGATGCCGGGCTCCAGGTCGGCCCGCAGGGTGTCCAGGGAGTGCACGCTGGCGGTGTTGCAGGCGACGATCAGCGCGTCCGGGCGCAGGGCCGCGGCGGCCCGGGCAACGCCGCGGGCGCGCTCGGTCAGGTCGGCGGGCGTGCGCGGCCCCCACGGCATCCCGTCGGGATCCGAGGACAGCAGCAGATCGGCGTCGGGCCGCAGCCGACGCGTGGCGGCGGCCGCAGCGAGGAGGCCGATTCCGGAGTCCATGAGGGCGATCTTCACCTGGTCACCTTAGTCGACGCCCCGCCCCCGTCCGGGCCCCACGCCCTCCGCCGGACGGGCGGCCCCGACGCCCCGAGGGCCGCCGCGACGGCCGGGAGCCCGACGACGCCCCAAGCCGAAGGCCCACCGCCACGGCCGGAACCCGGCACCACCACGGCCGTACTCGGCACCACCGCAGCCGGGACTCGACACCACCGCGGCCGTACCCGGCACCGCTACGGCCGCACCCAGCACCGCCACGGCCGCACCCAGCACCGCCACGGCCGCACCCAGCACCACCGCGGCCGTACCCGGCACCACCGCGGCCGTACCCGGCACCGCCACGGCCGGGACTCGACACCACCACGGCCGTACCCGGCACCACCACGACCGGGACTCGACACCACCACGGCCGTACCCGGCACCGCTACGGCCGTACCCGGCACCACCGGGCCGGGTACCGGCGCCCCGCACCGGGACCCCGGAGCGGGCCGGGCCGGGGCGGCTGCCCGGGCGGACCCTGCTCCCTGTGCCCATGGGCGCCGGGCCGGGCCGGGCCGGACCGGACCGGGCCCGGCCACGGCCACGGGCGTGCGGGCCGGGCCTCCGGTGCAGGCCCCGCGCCCCGCGGGAAGCGCCGCACCGGCGGGGCGCGCGACAGGTTCCGCGGGGTTCGGCAGACTGCGGACATGGGCCTCCTCATCGCCGCGTACGCCTCCCTCGCCGCCTGGCTCTGGCTCACCTTCGCCCAGGGCGCGTTCTGGCGCACCGACGTCCGTCTCCCCCCGCGCTCCGCCCCCGCCCGCTGGCCCTCCGTCGCGATCGTCGTCCCCGCGCGCGACGAGGCCGAGGTGCTCCCCCTCAGCCTTCCCTCCCTCCTCGCCCAGGACTATCCCGGCGAGGCCCGGATCGTCCTCGTCGACGACGGCAGCAGCGACGGCACCGCCACCCTCGCCGCCCGGCTGGCCGACGCGCAGCCGGGCCTGCCCCTCACCGTGGTCTCGCCGGGAGACCCCCCGCCCGGGTGGACGGGCAAGCTGTGGGCCGTGCGCCACGGCATCGCCCACGTCCGCACCGAGCACACCCGCGCCCACGTCAACGGACACGCACACGAGCCCGCGCACCAGCCCGCACATGAGCCCGCGCACGCGCCCGGCACCCCGGAAGGCCTCGCCGCGGGCGCCCCGCACGGCCCCGGGCCGGAGTTCCTGCTCCTCACCGACGCCGACATCGCCCACGAGCCCGACAGCCTGCGCGAACTGGTCTCCGCCGCGACCTCCGCCGACCTCGACCTCGTCTCGCAGATGGCCCGCCTGCGCGTGGTGAGCGCCTGGGAGCGGCTCGTCGTGCCGGCGTTCGTGTACTTCTTCGCCCAGCTGTACCCCTTCCGCCGGATCAACCGGCCCGGCGCCCGGACCTCCGCGGCCGCCGGCGGCTGCGTGCTGCTGCGCACGGAGGCGGCCGTCCGGGCCGGGATCCCCGACTCGATCCGTCAGGCCGTCATCGACGACGTCGCCCTCGCCCGCGCGGTCCGCCGCGCCGGCGGCCGGATCTGGCTCGGGCTGGCGGAGCGGGTGGACAGCGTGCGCCCGTACTCCGGCCTCGGCGACCTGTGGCGGATGGTGTCGCGCAGCGCGTACGCCCAACTGCGCCACCGGCCCCTGCTGCTGGCCGGGACGGTGGCCGGGCTGGTCCTCGTGTACCTGGTGCCCCCGGCCGCCCTCGGCGCGGGGCTGGCCGCCGGGCGGCCCGCCGCGGCCTGGGCCGGGGGCCTGGCCTGGCTGCTGATGACCGGCACCTACCTGCCGATGCTGCGCTACTACCGCCGGTCGCCGCTGCTCGCCCCGCTGCTTCCGCTTACCGCGCTGCTGTACCTGTTGATGACCGTCGACTCCGCGGTCCGGCATTACCGGGGGCGCGGGGCCGCGTGGAAGGGGCGCACCTACGCCCGGCCCGATGATGCCTGAATCGTCCCCCTTCCGGCCCGCGGACCCGGTCCGCACGCCTGCTGAGGGAACGTCATCCGAGGTCATCGCATTGTGACCGTGCGTCAGCACCAGATAGGTGCAACACCCAACCGGTGAGTACGAGTAGGAACAAGCCGGGGTGCAAGTGACGAATCGTGCAGGTGAACTTCAAGTGAAAGCTGAGGCCCTGACCTGGGAAGATGCAGGTCAGGGCGGTGTTGACGACACCTCGCTATGGACCCGGTGAAGTCGTGGGCTTAACTTAGGTCCCATGACCTCCCCCCGCTCCACTTATGGCGGCGGTTACTACTCCGCGCCCTCCTTCAAAGACACCCCCATCTACGACTCCCTCGTAGCCGAACGCGGCACTCCGCAGATCGCCCCCATCCGCGTCCCGGCCGCCTACGAGTCGCCGAGTGCCGGCTATTCGAGCGGTGGGTACCTGCCGGCCCTCCCGTCCGCCCTTCCCGCCCTGCCGTCCGCGCCGTCCGCGCCGCAGCAGCAGGGGTCCCCGGGGTACGGGTACCAGTACCAGCAGCAGGCCGCACCCCAGCAGCAGATGCCGACGGCGATGCCGGTGCCGCTCCAGAACGCGCCCGCGCCGTACATCCCGCAGCAGCAGCCGATGGCGGCCCGCGCGGGGTACGTCCAGCAGCCCCAGCCGCAGCAGCAGCCGCGCCCGGCCGCCATGGGCACCGGCTACGAGGCCATGCGCCCGGCGGCGCCGCGTCCGGTGGCGGCCCCCGCGCAGGTCCCCTCGTACGAGGATCCGTACGGCCGCCAGTTCCAGGGGCGCGGCTACTGATCCGGCCCCCCGCCGCCGGGCCCCGCGGAAAACGCGCTGGGGCTCCGGCACGGAAGGCTGGCAAAATGCTCCCATGTCGAATCTGTACGTCCAGTCGCTCCACGTCCATCCCGTCAAGTCGGTAGCGGGGACTGCTCCCGGCGAGGTGGCCGTGGAGCCCTGGGGTCTGTCCGGAGACCGCCGCTGGGCGGTGGTCGACACGGCGGGCGCGGTCGTCACCCAACGCCAGCAGCCGCGACTGGCCTTGGCCTGCGCCCGTCCGCTGCCGGACGGGCGGGTCGCGCTGTCCGGGCCCGGCATGGCGGAGCTGGTGGTGGACGTGCCGGAGCCGGGCCCGCTGGAGCCCGTCGTCCTGTTCGGCAAGAAGATCGACACCGTCGTCGCGGCGAGCACCGCCGCCGACTGGTTCAGCGCCTACCTCGGACAGCCCGCACGGCTGGTCCACCTCGACGATCCGGCCGTGCGCCGTCCCGTGGACCCCGACTACGCGCTCCCCGGCGAGACCGTCAGCCTGGCCGACGCCTATCCGCTGCTGCTGACCACGACCGCCTCGCTCGACGCCCTCAACGAGCTGATCGCGGGGGGCGACCACGCGCAGGAGGGGCCCCTGCCCATGAACCGGTTCCGCCCGAACCTGGTGGTCGGCGGCCCGGCGGAGGCGTGGGCCGAGGACGGCTGGCGGCGGATCGCGATCGGTGACGCCGTCTTCCGCGGCGTGCGCGAGTGCGGGCGCTGCATCGTCACCACCACCGACCAGGAGACGGCGGAGCGCGGCAAGGAGCCGCTGAAGACGCTGGCCGTGCACCGGCGGATCGGGAAGTCCCTCGCCTTCGGAAGGCAGCTGGTGCCGGTGGTCCTGGGTACGGTGCGGGTGGGCGACGAGGTGCGCGTGCTGGAGTGATCTCCCCGGCCCTCACTGCCCCGCAGGACCCGGCAGAGCCCGGCAGAGCCCGCGCGCCGCTGACCACGGCGGGTGGAATGACACCTTCGAGGGGCTCCGGGTGCCCGATGGAACCAACGGGCGGGGCGGGGCCGTTGGAGCAGACAGGACATGTGGACACCCACCGCGACCGTCCGTATCGGATCGGGTGACACACGTCCCGCGCGTCCCGGAATGCGCGTCCGCCGGGCATGCGGAAGGCTTGGACGCGCAGACAGACGGATGGCTGGCGCAAGTAGGGGGAGCCGGGACCGTGCGGACAGCAATGGGTGTGTGGCGTTGGCGGCGCAATCCGCTGCGCAGGCCGACCGATCTCTTCGAGGCGTGGGTGGCGTTCGCCGCGCTCGTGTGCGTACTGCTGGTGGCTCCGGCCCTCGGCTGCGCGGCAGGCCTGAAGGTGGACGGCACGCTGCAGCGGGCCGCGCGCGAACAGCGGCACGAGCGGTACCTGGTTCCGGCGGTGGTGGTCCGGCCGACGCCGGATCCCGTCGCCGGTTCGGCCACCGATCCGGGCGCGGGGCGTCAGGCCCCGGAGCGGACGCGGATCGTGGCGTCCTGGACCGCGCCCGACGGCAGCAGCCACGAGGGCATGGTCCCGGCGGCGGAGGAACCGCCCCTTCCCGGCGACCGGTTCCGGATATGGACCGACATCCGGGGGCGGCTGGTGGGACAGCCCCTCGACCCGTCCGCCGCCTCGTTCCACGCGGGTGTGGCCGGGCTGGCCGCCGCGCTGGCCGCGGCCGCGCTGGCGGAGACGCTCCGGCGGCTGGTCGTACGCCGGCTCATGCATCGGCGGTACACCCGTCTGGACCGCGCGTGGGCCGCGGCCGGGCCCGACTGGGGCCGGGCGGGCGCGGGCAGCTGACCTGGCAACCCACCGGCCCCGCGCGCGCTACGGTGGAGCCGGAGTCCGGTCCGGCCGCTTCAGCCGCGGGGAACGGCTCCGGCCGCTCCGGGAACTTCCGCAACACGAGTACGAGGGTGGGGGCACGACAGCGCGATGGCTCAGGGCACGGTCCAGGTGACGCACGGCGGGGCCTCGCGGTGGCGGCGGCGCTCCGGTGACTATCCGACGCTGAGCGCCGCGCTCGCCGTCGCGGGCGACGGAGACGTCCTGTCCATCGCCCCCGGCACCTACCGGGAGAACCTGGTCCTGCGTCATGCCGTCATCCTGCGCGGGCCCGAGGGCGCCGTGGCCGGCTCGGTGCGGATCGCCCCGCTCGACGGGGTCGCGCTGACGGTGCGCGCCTCGGCGGTGGTCCAGGACCTCCACCTGGAGGGTGCGGACCGGGCGGCGCCCGCGCTGCTCGTCGAGGACGGCTGTCCGGAGCTGATCGACCTGCGCGTGCACACCCGCTCCTCGGCCGGCATCGAGGTGCGCGGCGGGGCCCGGCCGCTGGTGCGCCGGTGCACGGTGGAGAATCCGGCCGGGGTCGGGATCTCCGTCCTGGACGGCGGCGGCGGGGTGTTCGAGGAGTGCGAGGTGGTGGCCGCCGGGCAGGCCGGCGTCTCGGTGCGCGGTGGGCATCCGCGCCTGGAGCGCTGCCGCGTCCACCACGCCACGGGCGCGGGCATCGCCGTGACCGGGGAGGGCTCTGGCCTGGAGGCGCTGGGCTGCGAGGTGTACGAGATCAAGGGCAGCGGGGTGCAGATCGCGGGGCGCGCCGCGGCCCGCCTCACGGACTGCGCGGTGCACCGCACCTCCGCCGACGGGGTCACCCTCGACACCGACGCCGTGGTCACCCTCGCCGGCTGCGACATCCACGACATCCCGGAGAACGCGGTCGATCTGCGTTCCCGTTCGGTGCTGACCCTCAGCCGCAGCACGGTCCGCCGGTTCGGGCGCAACGGTCTGTCGGTGTGGGATCCCGGTACCCGGGTCGATGCCGAGTCCTGCGAGATCCACGACAGCACGGGTGACTACCCGGCGGTGTGGATCAGCGACGGGGCCACGGTCTCCCTGGACTCCTGCCGGGTGCACGACGTGCCGGACGCCCTGTTCGTACTGGACCGGGGTTCGCGCGTCGACGTGGTCGACAGCGACCTCTCGCAGGTCCGCAACACGGCCGTCTCCGTCAGCGACGGCGCCGACGCGCAGCTCGACGACTGCCGTATCCGGGAGGCCGGCACCGGGGCGTGGTTCCGGGACCACGGCAGTGGCGGCACCCTCGCCAACTGCACCATCGAGAACGTGCAGTCCGGCGTGATCGTGACCAAGGGCGCCGACCCGGTGGTGGAGCGGTGCACCGTCGGTTCGGCCGCCGAGGCCGGTTTCTACGTGTCGGCGGGTGGCCGCGGCACGTTCACGGCCTGCCGGGTGAGCGGCAGTTCCGGTTTCGGCTTCCACGTCATCGACGGCTGCCGCACCACGCTGACCCGCTGCCACACCGAGCGCTGCGCGCGCGGCGGGTACGAGTTCGCCGAGGACGGCCCGCTCGCCGAAGGGTGCACCGGCGACGAGTCCGGGGCGCGGCTCGGCGCGCGGGCGGCCGCGGGCGACGCGCTCGCCGGGGCGCAGCCGGGGACCCGTACGGCGTCGGCCGTGCAGGGTCGGGCGGGAGTACCCGCCGAGGTGCCCGGGCAGCGGCCCGCGGACCCGGCGGATCCCGAGGCGGCCGACGCGGGTGCGGGGCGCGGTTCGGGCGAGGTGCTGGGGCAGCTGGACGCGCTGGTCGGTCTGGACAGCGTCAAACGCGAGGTCCGGGCCCTCACCGACATGATCGAGGTCGGGCGACGCCGGCAGCAGGCGGGTCTGAAGGCGGCCTCGGTGCGCCGGCACCTGGTCTTCACGGGCTCCCCCGGCACCGGCAAGACGACGGTGGCCCGGCTGTACGGGGAGATCCTGGCCTCCCTCGGGGTGCTGGAGCGCGGCCACCTGGTGGAGGTGTCCCGGGTGGACCTGGTCGGTGAGCACATCGGCTCGACCGCGATCCGTACGCAGGAGGCCTTCGACCGGGCGCGCGGCGGCGTCCTGTTCATCGACGAGGCGTACGCGCTCGCTCCGGAGGACTCGGGGCGGGACTTCGGGCGCGAGGCGATCGACACGCTGGTGAAGCTGATGGAGGACCACCGGGACGCCGTGGTGGTGATCGTCGCCGGGTACACGGAGGAGATGGAACGCTTCCTGACCGTCAATCCGGGGGTGGCGTCGCGTTTCTCCCGCACCATCACCTTCGGCGACTACGGGCCCCGGGAGCTGCTGCGGATCGTGGAGCAGCAGGCGGAGGAGCACGAGTACCGGCTGGGCGAGGGCACGGGCGAGGCGCTGCTGGCGTACTTCACGGACCTGCCCAAGGGTCCGGCGTTCGGCAACGGCCGCACCGCGCGCCAGACCTTCGAGTCGATGGTGGAACGGCACGCGGGGCGGGTGGCGCAGCTGGCCGAGCCGAGCACGGACGAGCTCACCCTGCTCTTCCCGGCGGATCTGCCGGCTCTGTCCGCGCCGTGCTGATCCGCTGGCCGGGAACCTCCCGGGTGTCGTGTACGTCGCCGCGCGGGGCGGCGTCCAGTCGCGCGAGGAGTGCGTCGCGTTCGGCGGTGAAGGCCGGATCGGCCTGGTAGTCGCCGTGGCCGAGGATCGGCGCGGGCAGCGGGTACCGGGGGCTGCGCCCGTAGGCGAGCGGGTCGCGCAGGGGGCCCCGGTCGACGGGTTCGCCGACGGCGGCGCCGGTCTCGACGGGCCCTCCTATGGGGTCGGTGGCCCGCCACAGGTTGCGCCAGCAGTCGAGGTCGCGGTGCAGGGCGGCCAGCCGGCCGGGGCCGAAGAAGTCGGGGAACCAGCGGCCGTAGAGCCGTGCCAGCGGTGAGCCGTAGGTCAGCAGCCCGACGCGGCCGCGCACTTCGGGCGGCAGTTGCCAGACGGCGGCCGCCGCGAGCACGCTGCCCTGGGAGTGTCCGGAGATGACGAGGCGGCCCCGGGTGCGGGCGGTCCAGCCGGTCATCCGCCAGGTCAGGTCGGGGACGGCCCGCTCGGCGTAGCAGGGCGGGGCGAAGGGGTGGGCGGCGCGGGGCCAGAAGGTGCCGACGTCCCAGAGGATCCCGACGGTGCGGCGGGCGGCGGGGTCGCGGTAGGCGCGGCGGCCCCACGCGACGAAGGCGGCGACGCCGAGCCCTATCAGCCAGGACCCGGTGTCCTGGGCGGCGCGGGCGGCGCCGGCGAGCAGCGGGTGGGCTCCGCGGGCGGCCTCGGCGGGGACCCGTCCGCTGATCCAGGCTCCGGCGAGGGCGCCGGTGCCCAGCACCAGGGTGATCCCGGAGACGGCCCCCACGAACCACGGCGCGGAGTCGGTGAGCGCGGCGGCCGCCCGTGCCCCGGCGATCCGGCGGCTGCGGTCGGGGTCGGCGGGTTCTCCCGGGTACTCGGCGGCGAGGCCCGCGGCCATCCGGCGCCGGTCCAGGGCGGCGCGCGCCACGGCCCAGGCGGCCGGCAGCAGCAGGGCGATCAGCAGCGGCGGCAGCACGGCGGCCTGCCAGGACAGCAGGACGGGCGGTCCGGGCAGCGCGGCCCCGGGCGTGCCGGGTGTGGCGCCCCCGTCGAGCCAGTCGGCGACTCGCTGGGCGACCCCGCCGGACATGACCCCGCCGAGGGCGCAGCCGAGCACGGCGACGGCGGGGCCGCCGAGGCCCCGCAGGGCGGCGCCGGGCTGGGGCGTGCCGCGGTGCAGGCGGTGGGCGACGAAGGCGAGGGCCAGCGCGCAGCAGCCCTGGCCGAGCATGAGCACCCCGAACGCGAAGTCCCCCGGGAGCCGCCCGGCCGATACCCAGCCGGGGCGGGACCAGCCCGCGTAGAGGAGGACCGCGGCGAGCAGGGCGAGGGCGCCGCCGGGCAGCAGGGTGATCGCGGCCCGGTCGAGCCGGTGGTCGGGCCGGGCCTCGGTGCGGCCGCGCCGGCAGACGACCCACAGGACGGTGGCGCCGCCGGTGGCGAGCAGCGCCTCGACGGCCCACCCGGCGGCCTGGAGCGCGGGGGCCGTGGCGGTGGCGGCCCGGTCGTGGCGGACGGCGGGGGCGGCGACGGCCACCGCCACGGTGAGGAGTCCGGCGGCGGTGTGCGCGGCGCGCAGCCGCGCCACGATCCGCCGCCCGTACCAGAACCCGGGCTGACCCAGCGGCGCCTCCTCCCCCGGTCCGGGGGCGTCCGGGGTGGCGGAGCCGGCGGGCGGCGGCTGGGACTCGTAGGCGCTCCAGGTGCGGGTCGAGAGGTACCAGAGCAGGCCGGTCAGGCCGGCCGGGACCAGGGCGCCCACCGCGAGGCGGCGGCCGGGCTGGCCCCACCAGGTGCCGGGCCGCAGGACGCCGAGCGGGGAACGGGAGCCGGCGCAGGTGGTGTTGCCCGCGCACTGCCAGGCGAGGAGGTCCAGCGCGACCTCGCAGGCCGCCGAGACGAGGAGGACGGTGAGGCTGAGGGCGAGGACCCGTACGAGGAGTCCGTACGTGCGCACCGCACGCGCGGCCGCCTTGCCGGGGGCGGCGGCGGGCCGGGCCCAGTGGGCGAGGTTGGCGACCATGAACGGCAGGAGCAGCAGCCACAGGGCCCGGGCTCCGTTGCCGGAGGTGAGGCGGGACCAGCAGTAGGCCTCGGGCACGGGCCGGCCGCCGTGGCGTCCGGGACGGTCCTCGGCATCGGCGTCCTCGGGGCGGCGGAACACGGCGGCGGTCGAGTCGCCGGTGATCCGGACGGGGTACGGGTCCCGCAGCAGTTCCGCGGGGGAGGCTCCGCCCACGCCGTGGACGAGCAGTTCGAGCGCGGGCGGCGGGCCCGGGGGCGGCGGTTCGCAGGCGGCGTCGGGGTCCGGCATGTGGGGGGCCTCCGCAGGTGAGGGGCTGGTGCGCGCGGGGCGGCCCCTTCAGCATCCCGCTCCGGCGCGGCCCTGCCCAGGCCCCGTGCGTGTGACGGGCGTTCGGGCCGGGGCGCGGGTGATGCCCCGGTCGGCGGAGACTTCTGACGGGCCGCCGGTTATGGTGGCGCGGCGGCGGCGCACCCCGCGCCCCGCACCGCCCAGGGGGTAACGACATGACCCGCCGACTCCGCCCCGTGGGGCTGGGTTTCACCGAAGACGCTCCGACGCGCCTGGTGTTCACCGCCCGCGCCTCGGCCGCACCCGACGCCGTGTACCGGGCGCTCGCGGAGGAGGTGACGGGGTGGCCGTCCTGGTTCCGGGCCGTGACGCTGGCCCGGCCCACGGGGGGCGGCGGGGGCCGCGAGGTCCGGCTGATGGGCGGGGTCCGCTTCCGGGAGACGGTCATGGCCGCGGATCCCGGGCGGCGTTACGCCTACCGGGTCGACGAGACCAACGTGCCCGCCGTGCGCGCCCTGCTGGAGGAATGGCTGCTGACCCCGGAGGACCGCTCCCCCGGCTCCGCGCCCGCGCCGGGCACACCCGCCCCCGGCACGCCCGCCGCCCCCGGCACCGCCGGCACGCCCGCCGCTCCCGGCGCCGCCGCCCCGGGCACCCTGGTCCGCTGGACCTTCGCCGCCGACGGCCCGCCCGCCTTCCGGCTGGCGCTGGCCGCCGCCCGCCCGGGCCTCGGCCACTCCTTCCGCACGGCGGTGCGTACGCTCGACGCCCGCCTGGCGGCCCGCACCCGCGGCTGACGGACTGCCACCGGGCGGGCCCTCGCCGCGCGCTCGCTCAGGCGGTGGGCTCGCGCCAGTCCCCCGTCCGCAGGAGCGTCTCGATCGTCTCGGCGTACGGGGCGATGTCGAGGCCCTGCGCGGCCAGCCATTCGTCCGAGTAGTACTTGTCGAGGTAGCGGTCGCCCGGGTCGCAGAGCAGGGTGACGACGCTGCCCGTGCGGCCCTCGGCGACCATCTCGGAGATGATCTTCAGGGCGCTCCACAGTCCGGTGCCGGTGGAGCCGCCCGCCTTGCGCCCTATGGCCTGTTCCAGGGCGCGGCAGGCGGCGACGCTCGCCGCGTCCGGCACCTTCATCATGCGGTCGATGGCGCCCGGCACGAAGCTCGGCTCCATCCGCGGCCGCCCGATGCCCTCGATGCGCGAGCCGCAGTCGCTGCTCGCGTGGGGGTCGCCCTGGGTCCAGCCGTCGAAGAAACAGGAGTTCTCCGGGTCGGGGACGCAGATGCGGGTGTCGTGCTGCATGTAGTGCACGTAGCGCGCGATGGTGGCGGAGGTGCCGCCGGTGCCGGCCGTCGCGACGATCCACGTCGGTTCGGGGTACCGCTCCAGGCGCAGCTGCTGGTACATCGACTCCGCGATGTTGTTGTTGCCGCGCCAGTCGGTGGCCCGCTCCGCGTAGGTGAACTGGTCCATGTAGTGGCCGCCGGTGCGGGCGGCCAGGTCGGCCGACTCCTCGTACATCTTCATCGAGTCGTCGACGAAGTGGCAGGTGCCGCCGTGGAATTCGATGAGTCGGCACTTCTCCGGGCTGGTGGTCTTCGGCATCACCGCGACGAAGGGGACGCCGATCAGCTTGGCGAAGTAGGCCTCGGAGACCGCGGTCGAGCCGCTGGAGGCCTCGATGACCGGGCGGCCGGGGCGGATCCAGCCGTTGCAGAGCGCGTACAGGAACAGGGAGCGGGCGAGTCTGTGCTTGAGGGAGCCCGTCGGGTGCGTGGACTCGTCCTTGAGGTACAGGTCGATGCCCCACGCCTCGGGGAGGGGGAAGCGCAGCAGGTGGGTGTCGGCGGAGCGGTTCGCGTCCGCCTGGACCTTGCGGACGGCTTCCTTGAGCCAGACGCGGTACTCCGCGTCGCTCCGGTCGACGTCGACCGTCGTCATGACCGCGCCCGCGGCCTTGTTCGCGGCCACGCTCGCGTCCGTCGTACCGGTGGTACCGGTGGTGCTCATGCGCCTTGCTCCTTTGTCGGTTCCGTGGCCCCCTGCTTTCGCAATGTACCCCTCCCACCTGCACAAATGGTTACTTTGGGTTTCCATGCGGATCGCTTTCGGTCGCGTTCGGTTGCACCCGAGGCCACCGTGGGTGACCCTGGTGGTGCGCTACCGAGGGTGCAGCACCCGTAACACTGATATCGGGGAGTCGCAGCCGTGATCAGTCATTCCCGCAGGCACTGCGTCGTCGAACTGCAGGCCTTGCCAGCGCGGATCGGTCAGGTCCGCAGAATCGTTTCCGCGCAACTGCGCCACTGGCAGCTCGATCCGCTCATAGACCGGGCTGCGCTCGGCGTGACGGAGCTGCTCAGCAACGTCCACCGCCATGCGCAGCCCGACAAGGTCTGCACGGTCGAGATCGAACTGCGCCTCGGGCGGCTGACCGTCTCCGTCTCCGACGGCGATCCGCGGCTGCCCGTGGTCCGGGCGGCCGACGAGCTGGAGACGTGCGGGCGCGGGCTCGCGCTCGTGGAGGCCGTGAGCGAGGCGTGGGGGGCCCGGCCCCGGCCGGACGGCTCCGGCAAGGTGGTGTGGTTCTCGCTACGGGCCGCCCCCGCGCCGGCGGCGCCCACGGGCACGGTCCGTATCGGCGTGAACAAGCCGGTACGGGAACCCGCGCGGGCGGTGCTCACCGCCGTGGACGCGCAGGCCGTCCCGGTCGCCGTGCCGGTACCGGTCCCGGTCGGCACCGGGCCCGGGTGACGCCCCCGGCCGCGCTCCCGTGGCCCCGGCCCGGACGCCCGCCCCGCCGCACCCCGAGGGCACCCGGGCCCGGCCCCGGCCCGCCACCGGGCCGCCGCCCGGGGCCCCGCGTCGATGCCTCGCGGCTCGCGCCACCGATCCGCGTCACCGCCTCGCGACTCGCGCCACCGATCCGCGTCACCGCCCCGCGGCCGTTCTCCGAATCCATCCGGCGGACCTGGAGGCGCAAGAGCGCGGCCACGGGCCACCGCCCCGCGCCACCGCCACAGAACCCCGACCCGTGGCCCGCCCCCTCCGGAGCCCGCCTCGGGAGCCCGCCCGGGACGCCGCCTCAGGCGGGCGCGCCCAAGGCCCCCAGCGGGTCGTCCAGCACCGGCTGCCACGCCAGCTCCGCCGCCCCGACCAGGCTGTTGTGGTCGAGGGTGCACGGCAGGATCGGCACGCCGCCGCTGCGCCCCCAGAGGCTGCGGTCGGCGACGACCGCGCGCAGCCGCTCCGGGTCGGCGTACAGCAGCTCCCGGTGCAGTCCGCCGAGGATGATCCGGTCCGGGTTCAAGATGTTGACCAGCCCCGCGAGCCCGAGCCCGAGCCGGTCGATGAGCTCCTCGGCGGCGGCCCGCACGCCCGGGTCCGCGTACTCGGCGCGCAGCAGGTCACGGGCCTGCTGGAGCAGGGACACCTCGGGGCCGGGGATGCGGCCCGCGGCGGTGAGGAAGGCCAGCGGGTCGGCCTCCACGTCCAGGCAGCCCCGGCTGCCGCAGTGGCAGGGCCGCCCCTCCGGGTTGACGGTGAGGTGTCCGACCTCCAGGGCCAGCCCCGCGCTCCCGCTGTGCAGCCGGCCGTCCAGGACCAGCGCCCCGCCGACGCCGCGGTGCCCGGTGGCCACGCAGAGCAGGTGCTGGGCGCTGCGGCCCGCGCCGTGCCGGTGCTCGGCGAGCGCGGCGAGGTTGACGTCGTTGCCGGTCAGGGCCGGTCCGTCGATCCCGGCCGCCTTGACGCGCTCCGCGAAGATGGCCCGTACCGGAGCACCGGCCGGCCAGGCCAGGTGCAGCGGGTTCAGGGCGGTGCCCTCGGGCTCGGCGACCGCGGAGGGCACGGCCAGGCCGGCGCCGACGCAGCGCCGCCCGGACTCGGCGAGCAGCCCGGCGCCCGCGTCGACGACCGCGCCGAGGACCTGCGCCGGGTCGGCGGAGACCGTGACCTTGCCGGGCGCGGTGGCCACGATCCGCCCGCCGAGGCCGACCAGCGCCGCCCGGAACCCGTCCGGGTGCACCTGGGCGGCCAGTGCCACCGGGCCGTTCTCGTCGACCGACAGCCGGTGCGAGGGGCGGCCCTGGGCCCCGCCCGCCCCGCCGGGGCGGGAGTCGACGCGGATCAGGCCGAGCGCCTCCAGCTCGGCCGCGACCGCGCCCGCGGTGGCGCGGGTGACGCCGAGCTCGGCCGTCAGGACCGCCCGGGTCGGGGCCCGGCCCGTGTGGACGAGCTCCAGCGCGGGGCCGAGCGCGCCCCGGCCCCGTTCCAGCCTGGTCCTCGCGGAGGCGGCCGAAGCCGCCGAGGCCGCGGCGGCCGCCGATGTCCCGGAGGTCCCCGATGTCCCGGAGGTCCCCGCGGCGCCGGCCGCCGTGGACGCCGTGGACACATCCCCCACCCGCGGCGGGGCCCCGTTGCCGTTCATGACATGGATCCTCGCATGATCGGGAGGCGCCGGGCGCCCGGCTACGACCCGAGGCCGCCGACCCGCAGGGTGATGTTGAGCCTCCCGGTCAGCCCCAGGCCGGGCGGCGCGGTGCCGGGCAGCACCTTCGGCACCCCGTGGAAGGCCCGCCGGCTCGGGCCGCCGAAGACGAACAGGTCACCGCTGCGCAGCTCGACGTCCCGGAACGGACGTCCGCGCGAGACGGTGTTGCCGAAGCGGAAGAGGCAGGAGTCGCCGAGACTGAGCGAGACCACCGGGGCCCCGGACCGCTCCTCGGCGTCCCGGTGCATGCCCATCCGGGAGTCGCCGGCGTAGAAGTTGACCAGCGCGATGTCGTACTCCTCCCCGGGCGGCAGCGGCGTGCCGTACGCGGCGAGGACGGCTTCCCGTCCCAGTGCGGCCAGCCATCCGGGCATCGGTTTGACGGGGGCGCCGTCGCCGTCGACGGCCGTCCGCGCGTATCCGTACGGGTACCAGTGCAGCCCCAGGCACACCTGCCGGGCGGTCATCGTCCCGCCGCCGGGGGTGCGTACGGTGCGCAGTCCGGCGGGCGGGCGCGCCCACTCCCGGCAGGCGGCGAGCAGCTCGCCCTGGCGCCCGGGTCCGATCCAGTCGGGCAGGTGGACGGCGCCGGGGGCGATCTCGGCCCGCTCGCGCGGGAACAGTTCACCGAGCACCCCTCCATTGTCAGGGCGCGCTGGCAGACTCGCGGTATGAAGATCACCGAATACGTGGAAACCCTCGCCCGGGAGGGCGAACTGCTGGCCGACACCGCCGAACGGACCGGTACGGAGGCCCTGGTACCGACCTGTCCGGGGTGGCGGGTCGGCGACCTGCTGCGGCACACCGGGGCGGTGCACCGCTGGGCGACGGGCTTCGTCGCGGACGGCCTGGTGGATCCGGTGCCGTTCCCGGACGCGCCGGAACTGTCCGGGGCCGAGCTGCTCGCCTGGTTCCGGGAGGGGCACGCCGACCTGGTGCGGGCGCTGGCCGATGCCCCGGCGGAGCTGGTGTGCTGGACCTTCCTGCCGACGGCGCCGCCGTCGTCGCTGGCGTTCTGGGCCCGCCGCCAGGCGCACGAGACGACCGTGCACCGCTTCGACGCCGAGTCCGCGCTCGGGCCGGGCTTCTCGTCGGTCACCCCGGAGTTCGCCGAGGACGGGGTGGACGAGCTGCTGACCGGATTCCACGCGCGGCCGCGCAGCCGGGTGCGGACCGAGGAGCCAAAGGTGCTGCGCATCCGGGCGGCGGACACCGGCGCGGTGTGGACGGTGCACCTGTCGAAGGAGCCCGCGCGCACGGTGCGCGGCGACACCGGCGACCCGGTGGACTGCGAGCTGACCGGCGCGGCGTCCTGGCTGTACGCGGCCCTGTGGAACCGGCTCCCGCTGGCCGGCCCGGAGGTGAGCGGCGACGCCTCGCTGGCGGCGCTCTGGCAGGAGACCGGCCGCATCTGACGGCCGGAACGGCCTCCCCGGGAGGGGAGGCCGCGGCCGGCCTCGGACGGGCACGGCGGCGCACCGCGAAAAGGGTGTGCGGATCGGGAATCCGGTTGACAGGGTGGTGGGCATGAACTCCCAGCTCAACGACGCGACCGACGATCCGCACACGGCGGGCGCGGCCGGATGGATCACCACACCGATCGGGGCGGACCTGCTGCGCGGCGCCCTGGAGGTGGAGCGCACCGCGCGCGGCGTGCTGCCGCACCGGCTGCCGGCGCGGGCCCGCCGGCAGTTCCCCGACGCCTACCTCGCCACCGTCGAGACACAGCCCTCCGGGGTCCGGCTGGCCTTCCGCACGCGGGCCACCACCGTCGAACTCGACGCGCTCCGCACCAAGAACGGCTACCGGGGCGTGCCGCCCCGGCCCGACGGCCTGTACGACCTGCTCCTGGACGGCCGCCCGGCCGGTCAGGCCACCGCGAACGGCGGCAACGTCCTGATGATGGACATGGCCACCGGCTCCGCGGAACTCGTGCCCGGCCCGGTCGGCACCGTCCGCTTCGAAGGGCTGCCCGCCCGGCTCAAGGACGTCGAGATCTGGCTGCCGTACAACGAGGTCACCGAGCTGATCGCGCTGCGCACCGACGCTCCCGTCGAGCCGGCGCGGGAACACGGGCGCCGGGTGTGGCTGCACCACGGCAGTTCCATCAGCCACGGCTCCAACGCGGCGGGACCCACGACGATCTGGCCGGCGCTGGCCGCCTCGCTGGGCGGCGTCGAGCTGGTCAACCTGGGGCTGGGCGGCAACGCCCTGCTCGACCCGTTCACCGCGCGCGCCCTGCGGGACACCCCCGCCGACCTGATCAGCGTGAAGATCGGCATCAACATCGTCAACACCGATCTGATGCGGCTGCGTGCCTTCGGCCCGGCGGTGCACGGCTTCCTCGACACCATCCGCGAGGGGCACCCGGACACTCCGCTGCTGGTCGTCTCCCCCGTCCTGTGCCCGGTCCAGGAGGACACCCCGGGGCCGCTGGCCCCGGACCTGCACGACGGGAAGCTGAGCTTCCGGGCCCTGGGCGACCCGGCGGAGGTCGCCGCCGGGCGGCTCACGCTCACGGTCGTCCGACGCGAGCTCGCCCGCATCACCGCCGAGCGCGCCGCCGACGACCCGAACCTCCACCACATCGACGGCCGCTCCCTCTACGGGGAGGCCGACTTCGCCGAGTTCCCGCTGCCGGACGGCCTGCACCCGGACCCGGCCGGCCACCGCCGGATCGGGGAGCGCTTCGCCGAGCTGGCCTTCGCGAAGGACGGGCCGTTCGGGGAGGGCCTGCCGTCCGGGGAGGGCAGGCCGTCCGGCAGATGATCTCGCCGCCGGGGGGAGGAAGGTGACGGACGTGGTGTCGAGGCGGATCCACGTGGTGGGGAAGGTGACGCTGGAAGAGGCCGAGCGGCTCGCGCGCGCCTTCTTGCGCGCTCAGATCCGAGGATGGACGGACGACGGCTGGACGCTCGCCTGGGACGAGTGGGCGACCCGCGACGACGGGTACGTCTTCGCGATCGCCCGGGCCGGCGGGCTGCCCGTCGGGGCACCGGTGTTCATCGACCGGGCCGACGGCGCGTGCCGGCTGATGCCGGCCCGGGAGTACTCCCGGCGCAAGCGCCCGCGCCCCCTCGGCCCCCGTCCCGGGCGCGCCCCCGGGCCGGCCTGACGGTTCGCCCCGTGGGGTGGTCGTCAGAGCGGATCCGTCCCTCCCCCGTACCGGCTCCGCAGGCGGGTCTTGTCCGGTTTGCCCGCCTCGGTGAGCGGCAGCCGGTCCATGACGTGGATCGCGGCCGGTTCGTACACCGCGCCCAGGCGGGCGGTCACGAAATCGGTGAGCAGCCGGGTGGCGTCCGGGGCCCGGCCCGGGGTGGGGACGACCGCGACGTGGAGTTCCTCCTTCCCGTCCGCCGCGCGGATCCCGAAGGCCGCGCAGCGGGCGACGGCCGGGTGCGCGTGCAGGACCTCCTCCACCTCCGCCGGGTGGAGATGGGCGCCCACGACGATGACCGTCTCCTTCAGCCGGTCGACGAGGTGGAGGTAGCCCTCGCCGTCGAGGAGTCCCAGGTCCCCGGTGGCCGCCCAGCCGTCGCGGACCACCTCCGCGGCCGGTTCGGGGCACCCCCAGAACCCGGCCATCGCCGTGGGTGTGCGGACGTGGACCTCTCCCGTACCCCCGGGAGGGAGGACGGCGCCCGACGGATCCCGGATCTCGATGCCGACGCCGGGCAGCGGCCGGCCGGCGGTGATGCGGCCGCCGGGGCCGGTGACGGTGTGCTCGTGCGGGAGGACCTCCGCGATCGGGCCCGTCTCGGTCTGCCCGTACGAACCGTGCAGGACGGGGCCGAAGACCTCCGCGGCCCGGCGCAGCAGCGCGGCGGACGCGGGGGTGCCCCCGTAGAAGAGGCGACGGAGGGAGCGGACGTCGGTGGTGGCGAGGTCGGGGTGGTCCAGCAGCTCGTGGAGGAGCGGCGGCAGGAGCCAGAGGTCGGTGACGCGGTACCGCTCGACGGCCGCCAGGACCCCGGCCGGCTCGAACCCCTCCCGCAGGACGACGGAGCCACCGGCGAGCAGGGTGGCGTCGGCGACGATGCCGGCCACGTGCGCGAGGGCCGTGCAGGCGAGGAACCGGGCCGGGGTGCCGGAGGGGAGGTGGGCGGTGTGCGCGGCCAGGATCCGCCGGTAGGGGCCGTGGGCCAGCCGGACCAGCTTGGGCGGACCGGTGGTTCCGCCGGTGAAGCGCAGGCACCAGTCGTCCTCGGGGCGGACCGCGGCCGGTGTCGCTGCGGTGTGCCGGTCCGGGAGCCGGCCGGGCCGGTCCTCGGTGAACAGGCCGGGGTCCAGGGTCAGCCGGAGGGGCTCGGGGCTCCCGGCCGGCAGGTCCCGCGTGGCGGGGTCCACCAGGAGCAGGACCGCACCGGTGGCCTCCAGGATCCGGCCCCGCGCCGCGGCCGGCGCGGTGGGGCTCAGGTGCACGACCCTGGCGCCGAGCAGGTTGGCTCCGTAGCGGGCGATGAGGGTCTCGGGGTGGTTCCCGGTGAGCAGGGCGACCGTGCTCGCGCGGGTGACGCCGTGGGCCGCCAGCAGCCCTGCGGCCCGGTGGATGCCGGTGTGCAGGGCGCGGGCGTCGACGGTCCGGTCGGCGGTGGTGAGCACGGTCCGCGCGGGCGGGGACTCCGGGCGCGCGAGGACGGCGAGGAGGGCGTCCACGTAACTCTCGTAGGGCGGTCGCGGGGATCCGGGCATGACGGTGCTGCCCCTTTCTTCGTGGGGTCCTGTGGGAGTGGCGGGGTCTTCCTCGGAGGCTAGGAGGCGCTCGATCGTGTCGTCCAAGACCGGTTCCGCCATGAGAACGTGCTCGCAGGGTTATGAAAGGGGGCGGTCGGTGGACCTGCTGTCGTTGCGGTGCTTCCAGGTCGTCGCGCGGTGCGAGCACATCAGCCGGGCCGCGGACGAACTGCGCACCGCCCAGCCGTCGGTGAGCCGGACGATCGCCCGGCTGGAGGCCGAACTGGGGGTGCCGCTCTTCGACCGGCGGGGCCGCCGGATCCGGCTCAACCGGCACGGCGCGGCCTTCCTGCGGCGGGTGGACCGGGCGCTCACCGAACTTGAGGACGGGCGCCGCGAGTTGGCGGACGCCGCGCGCGATGGCGGGGGCGGCAGCGTGACGGTGGCGAGCGAGACCCTGCTGACCCTCACCGGGCTGCTGGCCCGTTTCCGCGCGGCCCGTCCCGGGGTCGACGTCCGGCTGCGGCAGGCGTCCGCCGAGACGATGGCGCGCCTGCTGCGGACCCGGGAGGCGGACTTCTGCTTCGCCTCGCAGCCGCTCGCCGGGCCCGCTCTGGAGTCGGTGGTGCTGCTCACCGAGGAGGTACTGCTCGCGGTGCCCCGCGGGCACCGGCTGGCCGGGCGGGAGCGGGTGGCGGTGACGGAGCTGGACGGGGAGCCGTTCGTGACCCCGGGGCGGGGGCACTGGCAACGGGTGCTGGCCGACGGGCTGTTCGAGCGGGCCGGGGTGCGGCCGACGATCGTGTGCGAGGGTGACGAACCGGGGGCGGTACTTGACCTGGTCGCCGCCGGGCTCGGAGTGGCACTGGTGCCGGCCCTCGCCCGGGAGTCGGGCACCCGGGACATCGTGGACTGGGCCCGACTGGCCTCGCCCGAGGCCCGCCGGGAACTGCGCCTCGTCCGGGCCGGGGGCGCCTACGCGTCCACGGGCGCCCGGAGCTTCGCGGACTTCGCGGTGGGGTACTTCGGGGACGCCTCGGCACGGGCCGGCGGGGCCGGCGCTCCGTAGGCCGTCGGGCCGTCGGGCCGGGCGGGGCGGGCCGTCGGGCCGGTTCAGCCGAGGGTGGCCGCGTAACCGGTCTGGAGGCCGTACGCCCACTCGGGAGCGGCGTTCCAGGGGTTGGGCATGGCCGCGCTGGTGGCGTAGGCGTAGCCGGCGCCGCGTTCGAAGGCGGTGCGCAGGGTGGTGCGCATGGCCGCGGCGTCGGGGACGTCGTGGACGAGATGCCAGAACGCGGTCCCGCCCGGGTCGAGTTCGGCGCCCGAGCGGTAGCCTCCGAGCGGGTCGAACACGTTGCCGCCGTACCGGCCGCCCGAGGTGTACGCCGCGTACGTGTCCTCGAAGGTGACGAAGACGTCGGCGGTGCGGTGGCCGGGTTCGAGGTAGCAGTCGGCAATGGCCGTGCCGGGGTTGTCGACGACCAGTTCGGCGGCGTCCGGGTCGGCGGCGTGCATCGTGTCCTGGACGTAGCGGCGCAGGGCGGCGTAGCGGTCGCGGGTGGCGTTGCCGGGGCCGCAGTCGCGGCTGACGACGTCGAAGAAGATGCCGTCCACGTGGAGGCGCCCGTCCCCGTTGCCGGAGGGCTTGAGGTAGTTGTCGACGGACGCCTTGACCGCGACGGGGTCCCGGCTGCCGTGGTCGGTGTGGACGTAGCCGAGGACCTTGGTCCTCTCGCCCGTGGCCGTCGTCCCGGCGCGCAGGGCGTCCGCGCGGGCCTGCCACGACGCGTCGAAGGGGGCGTCCCCGTTGCCCGGGTTGAGGACGACCACGGAGGGGGCCGGGGCGGTGGCGGCGAGGCCGTCCAGTACCGGGTCGTCCGCCCGGACGTAGGCGGGCACCGCTATCTCCAGGCCTCGGACGCCGGGACGGCGGGGTATCGGCGTGACCGCGGGGGTGGGTACTGGGGCGGGCGCGGAACCCGTATCGGGTCTCGCCCCGCCAGGTCTGGAGGGCACGGGCCGCGGTGACGGGCCCCGGTCGACGGGGACCACCCGGTCGGCGGGGGCCGCACGGGTCGCATCGGCCGAGGCGGGCGGAGCGGGTGCCGGGGCGGTGAGCAGCAAGGTCACCAGAACGGCGTACAGGGCCTTCACGGCGCGGGCGCGGGCCATGGGCTGTTCCTCCGGCGGGCAGGGGGCGACCCGAGGAACAGTAAACGCGCGGCAAGTCGGTGAAAGGCGAACCACCCACATTGACGGGAGGAACAGAGAAGCGATCCGTCACCTCGCCATCCGAACCCGGCGCCGGGCGGGTACCGGTGCCTCGACGGTGGGGGCCCGCCCGCGCCTCGACGGTGACACTTGGGCTCGCGCGTTGACGGTGGGGGCGCGCCCGCGCCTCGACGGTGACGCCTGGGCTCGCGCCCCGCCGGCCGACGCCCCTCCGGGCAACGCTCCTCCCGACGGCGCCCCGCCGACGCGCGCACCCGGTCAGGCGGCGGGCAGTCCCACCTCGTGCGCCAGCCGGCCGACGGCGTGCGCGAAGAACATGTCCCGTTCCTCTACGACCCGGTTGAACTGGCCGAACAGCTCGAAGGAGATCAGACCGACGAGCTGCGCCCAGGCCGCGACCAGGGCGGCGGTCACCTCGGGGGGCAGCCCCTCGGCGAAGTCGGCGGTCATCCGGTCCGCTTCGGGGCGCAGGGCGGGGGGAAGCGGCGGCAGGGACAGGCCGCGGCCCTCGCAGGCGGAACGGAGGAGGCCGATGAGGACGTTGGCGACCCGGGAGGCGGGGCCGATGGTGTCCGCGGGGGCGCTGTAGCCGGGGACCGGGGAGCCGTAGATCAAAGCGTATTCGTGCGGGTGCGCGAGCGCCCAGGCGCGCACCGCTTCACAGACGGCGATCCAGCGGGCGCGGGGCGCGGCACCTGCGGCGAGCGAGGCCGCGCCGGCCGATTCGGCTGCGGCGCCGATGCTGTCGTAGGCGTCGATGATCAGGGCGGTCAGCAGGTCGTCGCGGCTCGGGAAGTAGCGGTAGAGGGCGGAGGAGACCATGCCCAGCTCGCGGGCCACGGCGCGCAGCGAGAGCTTGGCGGCGCCCTCGGCGGCGAGTCTGCGGCGCGCCTCGTCCTTGATGGCGGCGGTGACCTCAAGGCGGGCCCGTTCCCTGGCTCCTCGCACGGTGCTCATGCGGGTCAGTGTGCCATACATGTGGAGCACTGCACAAAAACGGGAGCGGCGCTCACTTGCGAGAGCACTGCTCTTGTTTTGGTGCGGCGATCCGTGCACACTGGTCTCAAGCGAGAGCACTGCTCTCCCAATCCGCCCCGGAGGTCACCGTGAACGCGCCCACCCCCTACTACGTCCAGGCCAGCCCGCTCGGCATCCGCTTCAACGCCCTCTTCGGCCGGCTCGCCCGGCTCGGCATCAGCCTCGCCGGAACGGCCGAACTCTCGGTGCGCGGCCGCAAGTCCGGCGAGATGCAGCGGATCCCGGTCAACCCCCACACCCACGACGGCGCCCAGTACCTGGTCTCGGCCCGGGGCCACTCCCAGTGGGTCCGCAACATGCGGGTGGCGGGCGGCGGCGAGCTGCGCGTGGGCCGCAAGATCCGGACCTTCACCGTCACGGAACTCACGGACCCGGCGCAGAAGGCGGTCGTACTGCGCGCCTACCTGGAGAAGTGGGGCTGGGAGGTCAACCGGTTCTTCCAGGGCGTCACCGCCAAGTCCTCCGACGCCGAACTCCAGGCGGCCGCCGGGGACCACCCGGTCTTCCGCATCACGGTGTCGAACTGACCGCGGGGACGGCCGACCACCCGCCCCCACCCGAACGGCGGGCACACGCCGGCCCCCAGACCCCCAGACCCACGGCCCGCCGGACGCTCCCGGCATCCCGCCCACCGGACACGCGGCCCACGCGGTCCGGCAGCCCGCCCCCGGACGGACACGCGACGACCGGGCCGCAGACCTCCCACCCGGCACCACCCCCGAGCGCACCGCCCCGCGAAGCCGACCGGCCGCGCGCCGCATCGAGAACGACGGAGGCAGGGGCGGCCCGGGCACCGTTCCACCGTGGTGCGGGCACCGGTGCGGTGCTCTAGCGTCGGAAGGGCGGGGGTGACCGATGCGCCGAGCCGGTCGCCCCCTGAGCGCCCGCTCCGCGCCGCCCCCGCCCGCGGTCCGGCGCACCCTCGGATCGCGTGACCGCCCGAGAGAGCAGGTGCATCCGCATGCGTCGTTCGGCTCGTATCCCCAGCATCCTCGCCGGTCTGGCCCTCGCCGCCGGCGGCGCCTTCTTCGCGGCCCCGGCCGCCTCCGCCTCCTCCGGCGTCCAGGACTGTCAGCAGTACCTCCAGTCGCACGGCAAGCAGACCACGTCTGACACCACCCAGGCGTGCTACCAGGGCTCCATCGGCAACCAGACCAGCTGCGTCGCGAGCCTCAAGGCGGCCGGCATCTCCACGGACGACTCGAACGGAGCCTGCCGCGCGGCCCACTAGAGCCTGTCCCTTGGTCCCGCGGCGGCCTGAGTACGAAAGTCCACCTGGCCGGCGACAGCCTGGCCCAGCCTCTGGCCCTCCGGGTCACCGCAGGCCAGGCGGGTGACACGCCGGCCTTCCAGACCGTCATGGCGAGCATCCGTGTTCCCCGTACCGGTCCCGGGAGACCAGGACTCGGCCGGAGACGGACAAGCTCACCATCGCCCACCAGGCCGCACACCACCTCGCCGCCATCCTTGTCCGGGCCCGGCGACAGCCCGCCGCATGGCGTTCAGCTGCGGGGATGCTTCACTTGCCGGACAGCTTGAGGCCGCAGGGGAGGGCGTGTGCAAGAGCCAGGATTCCGGGTTCTGCTCACAGAGGCGGGAGGCCGGAAGGCAGAGGCGATCCGTGCGATCCGAACGATCACCGGCCTCAGCCTTTGGAACAGCAAGCTCCTGCTGGACAGCGCGCCCGTAGCGGTCACAGAACCCGACTGGCTCGAAGCCGCCCGGGACGCGGCCGATGCCCTTGAGGCCGCAGGTGCCCACGCGGCACTGCTTTGCGACTGGTGCGACCGCACCATCGGGCGAGAGGCCGGCCCGCTTGACCCCGCCCCGTGTAGTGGGCCATGGCCTCCCGAGACCTGTCGAGCGAGTTGCCCACCGGCGACGGACTGGGTACGGCCACTGCTGACGGACTCACAGCCAGACCTGAGGGACACGCTCCAGGCGTGTCGTCCGGACGGGTCGGCGACTCCCCCGCTTCCCAGCGGACAAGGACGGTGACAGGAGCGACGGCGGCTGCGACCAGCCGCCGGGCGGCCATCGACCGGGCGGCCCTCCGCCCCGCGGCCCCGCACATCCGGGCCGCGAGGTGATCCCCGCGAGACGGCCGGCCGGCTGGCGGGGACGGAGGGAACCGCGTCGGGTCAGCCGCGGCCGGTGCGGCGGCCCTGGCGGGCGTCCAGCAGGTGCAGCGCCTTCCGCGCGAGCGGGTAGGTACGCACCAGGTCGGCCAGCGTCGTCGACCCCCGCGTGATGCGGGCGAAGGCCAGCCACGCGGGCCGCAGGCCCGTGAGCGCCGCGTGGAACATCCCGGGGCGGGACTCGAACAGGCTCAGCATCCGCTTGCCGACGCCCATTTCCACACCCAGCCCGGCCTTGACCGCGAAGGCGTAGTTGAGCGCCTGGCGCCGCGCGTCCACCGCGTCCTGCGCCTCCGAGATCTTGACGGCCCACTCCCCCGCGAGCCGCCCCGAGCGCAGCGCGAAGGAGATGCCCTCACGGGTCCACGGCTCCAGGAGTCCCGCCGCGTCCCCCGCCACCAGCACCCGGCCGCGCGAGAGCGGCGAACCGGGCTTGCGGCAGCGGGTCAGGTGCCCGGAGGAGACGGCCGGTTCGAAGCCGGCCAGGCCCAGCCGGGCGATGAAGTCGTCGAGGTACCGCTTGGTCGCGGCGCCCTCGCCCTTCGCCGAGATGACCCCGACGGTGAGGGTGTCGCCCTTGGGGAAGACCCATCCGTAACTGCCGGGCAGCGGGCCCCAGTCGATCAGGACGCGGCCCTTCCAGTCGTCGGCCACCGTCTGCGGGACGGGGATCTCCGCCTCCAGGCCGAGGTCGACCTGGTCCATCTCGACCCCCACGTGGGCGCCGATCCGGCTGGCGCTGCCGTCCGCGCCGACCACGGCCCGTGCCAGCACCGTTTCGCCGTCGGCGAGGACCACGGCCACCGTGCGCCGGTCGGGGACCGCCGCGCCGTGCTGCTCGACGCGGGACACGGCCGTACCCGTACGGAGCGTCGCCCCGGCCTTCTCGGCCTCCGCGACCAGCGCCGCGTCGAACTCCGGCCGGTTGATGAGCCCGAAGAGCATGCCCTTCGAGCGCCGGGTGCGGGCCAGCTTCCCGTCGTAGGAGAAGGTGACCGCGTGGATGCGGTCCTTGAAGGGCAGGACGAAGCCCGGCGGGAGGGCGTCGCGCGAGGGGCCGATGATGCCGCCGCCGCACGTCTTGTACCGGGGGAGTTCGGCCTTCTCCAGCAGCAGGACGCGGCGCCCCGCGGTGGCCGCCGCGTAGGCCGCCGAGGCGCCGGCCGGTCCCGCGCCGACCACGACGACGTCCCACACCTCGCCGGTGCCCCCGGGCGCCGGCTCGGAAGCGGCCGTCTCGGGAAGCCCGTCGGGGGCCGGCACGGGAGCCGGCACGTGGACCGGTACGGGGACCTCCCCCGCCGCCCCGCCGGGAGCGGCGTCCTCGTCCGCCGCCGCGGCCGCGACCGTCTCCGACGCCACCTCCACCGTCACCTCGGCCGCACCCGCTGCCGTCCCGTCCCCCGGACCCTTCCGGGCCCCCGTGTCCGCCCCTGCCACCGCCCCTGTCGCCGCCCCGGCGTCCGTCCCTGCGTCCGCCCCCCGAGCGACCTGCCCTGCGCCTGCGCCGTGTACGTCGTCGTCGCTGCTCACGATGTGCTGCTGCTCCTGATCACGCGGTTGCTCCGATGCCGTGGAAATCCTACGGCGAGAGTGCCTCCCGCCCCTCTGTGCGAGGATCGGCACTGTCTTTCGCCTTACTTTCGCCGCACCCCGGCACATACACCAACGTCGCACCCACGAGGAGCGTGCCCATGTCCCAGAATCCGATCGCCGAGACCATCGCCTCGCTGATGCCCCGCGCCAAGGCGGAGCTGACCGAGCTGGTGGCCTTCCAGTCGGTCGCGGACTGGGCGCAGTTCCCCAAGAGCGAGAGCGAGGGCGCCGCGAACTGGGTGGCCGACGCCCTGCGCGCCGAGGGGTTCCAGGACGTGGCCCTGCTCGACACCCCCGACGGCACCCAGTCGGTGTACGGCTTCCTGCCCGGCCCCGAGGGCGCCCCGACCGTCCTGCTGTACGCCCACTACGACGTCCAGCCCCCGCTGGACGACGACGCCTGGGTCTCCCCCGCGTTCGAACTGACCGAGCGCGACGGCCGCTGGTACGGGCGCGGCGCTGCGGACTGCAAGGGCGGCTTCATCATGCACCTGCTGGCGCTGCGTGCGCTGAAGGCGAACGGCGGCGTGCCCGTCGGCGTGAAGGTGATCGTCGAGGGCTCGGAGGAGCAGGGCACCGGCGGCCTCCAGCAGTACGCCGAGGCGCACCCGGAGCTGCTGACCGCCGACACCATCGTCATCGGCGACGCGGGCAACTTCCGCCTGGGCCTGCCGACGGTGACGGCCACCCTGCGCGGCATGACCCTGGTCAAGGTGAAGATCGACACGCTGGGCGGCAACCTGCACTCGGGCATGTTCGGCGGCGTCGCCCCCGACGCGCTGGCCGCGCTGATCCGGCTGCTGGACTCGCTGCGCTCCGCGGACGGTTCGACCACCGTCGACGGACTGGCCTCGGACGCGGTGTGGGAGGGCCTCCAGTACCCGGAGGCGGACTTCCGGGCCGACGCCAAGGTGCTGGACGGGGTCGGCCTGATCGGCGAGGGCACGATCGCGGACCGGCTGTGGGCCCGTCCGGCCGTCACCGTGCTCGGCATCGACTGCCCGCCGGTGGTCGGCGCCACCCCCTCGGTGCACGCGAGCGCGGGTGCGCTGATCAGCCTGCGCGTGCCGCCGGGCGTGGACACCGCCGAGGCCATCAAGCTGCTGGAGGCGCACCTGATCGCGCACACCCCGTGGCAGGCGAAGCTGGAGCTCGAAGTCGTGGGTCAGGGGCAGCCGTTCCAGGCGGACACCTCCAGCCCGGCGTACGCGTCGATGGCCGCGGCCATGCAGGTCGCGTACCCCGGCCAGGAGATGCAGGTCAGCGGCATGGGCGGGTCCATCCCGCTCTGCAACACGCTGACGTCGCTGTACCCGCAGGCGGAGATGCTGCTGATCGGCCTGAGCGAGCCGGAGGCGCAGATCCACGCGGTGAACGAGAGCGTCTCCCCGGAGGAGCTGGAGCGCCTGTCGGTGGCCGAGGCCCTCTTCCTCGTCAACTACGCGGATTCCAAGCGCGGCTGATTCCCGCGGACACGGACCCGGCCCGTGGACGCACGGGCCGGGTCGCCCTCCCGGGGCGCACGGACGCTGGGAGGCCCGGACGCCCGGAGCCCCGGGTTCCCGTGGACCCTGCGCTCTGCGCGTACTCCGCTCCCGGCGAAGTCGCGCGCGGGGGCCGGGGCCGGGTGCCTACGTTCGCTGCATGGAACTCGTCGAAGTCATCCCGAACCGGCTCCACATGCTGCGCTTCCCCATCGGCCAGGCCTACCTCTGGCAGGACGAGGGGGCCCTGACGCTGATCGACGCCGGACACGCCGGGTCCGCCGACGCCATCGAGGAGGCGATACGTTCCCTCGGCCTCGCGCCCGAACGGCTGGAACGGATCGTCCTCACCCACTGCCACCGCGACCACGTCGGCGCCGCCGGTGAGCTCGCCGCCCGCCGGGGCGCGGAGGTGGCGGCGCACCGGCTGGACGCCCCGGTCATCCGCGGTGAGCAGCCGGTTCCCGAACCGGTGCTGCTGGACTGGGAGGTCCCCCTCTACGCGCACGGCCTCACGGTTCCCGAGGCCCCGCCCACCCCGGTCGACCGGGAGCTCCTGGACGGGGAGGTGCTGCCGTTCGGCGGTGGGGCGGTCGTGGTCCACGCCCCCGGTCACACCCCGGGCAGCATCGGCGTCCATCTGCCGCGCCACGGGGTGCTGTTCACGGGTGACTGCGTCGCGGGGGTGGGACAGGTGATGCCGGGTGTGTTCAACGTGGACCGGGACCAGGCACTCGCCTCGTTCCGGCGGCTGGCCGCCCTGGACCCGGAACTGGCCTGTTTCGGCCACGGAGACCCCTGTGTGACGGAGACCGCGGCCACCCTCCGGGCGGCGGCGCAGGCCCCCGCGCACGCGGGCTGAGCGGCCGGGCCCCGCGGACCCGCAGACCCGCAGACCGGGTGGAGCGGCGTCAGTCCCCGCCCGTGCCCTGGGGCCTGGCCCGTACGTGCATGCGCTCGCCCTGCCTCCCGAAGAGGCTCAGGACCTCGACGGGCTGCCCGTCCGCGCTGCTGAACCAGTGGGGCAGACGGGTGTCGAACTCGGCCGCCTCGCCGGGCCCGAGGACGAGGTCGTGGTCGGCGAGGACGAGCCGCAGTCGGCCGTTGAGCACGTAGAGCCACTCGTAGCCCTCGTGCGTGCGGCGGTCGGGTTCGGAACCCCGGTCCGTGATGATCATCTTGTACGCCTGGAGGGGGCCCGGACTCCGCGTCAGAGGTACGAACGTACCGCCGTGGGGCAGGGGGTGGGGCTTCAGCCGGACCCGGGGGTCCCCCACCTCCGGCGCCCCGACGAGGTCGTCGAGGGGGACCCGGTAGGCGCCGGCGAGCGGGAGCAGCAGCTCCAGGCTCGGACGGCGCTGCCCGGCCTCCAGGCGGGACAGGGTGCTCTTGGAGATGCCGGTCGCCTCGGAGAGGGCGGCCAGGGTGAGGCCGCGCTGGGCGCGCAGCCGCTTGAGCCGGGGAGCCACCTCGTCGAGGACGGTCTGGTAGGGGGCCGGTGTGTCCATGCGGGCATTCCACCCCGGTTTCCCGGAATCGGCAACAGGAGTTGCCGGATCCCTTCCGCCGGACGCACCCTCCTCGGCATGAACGCACCGAAGGATCCCGGACAGCACCACGACCACCCCGGCCACGCCCCGGGCCACGCCCACCGGCACGGCGACTCCCACACCCCCGCCCCCTCCCACACCAGCGGCCACGGCCACACCCACAACGTCGTCGCCGACGACCTCGACTGGGAACGCCTGGCCACCCACCTGGAGACCGGTGGCGAGCTGCACCTCCCGGCCCACCGGAGCACCGCGGCCCGCCTGCGCGAACTCGTCGGTCCCGGCCGTCAGGTCCGGCGCGTCCTCGACATCGGCAGCGGTCCCGGCGTGATGACCTGCGTGCTCGCCGAGGCCTTCCCGGACGCCGAGGTCGTGGCCGTCGACGGCACGCCCGCGCTGCTCGACCGCGCCCTGGCCCGCGCCGAGCGCCTCGGCCTCGCCGGCCGGGTGAGCGTCCGCCACGCCCGGCTGCCCGAGGGCCTGGCCGAGGACGCCCTCGGCACGGCGGACCTGGTCTGGAGCAGCAAGGCCGTGCACCACCTCGGCGACCAGCAGGGCGCCCTGGACGCCCTGGCCCGCGTGCTGCGCCCCGGAGGGACGCTCGCCGTCGCGGAGGGCGGCCTGCCGATGCGCTTCCTCCCCCGCGACCTCGGCTTCGGCAGGCCGGGGCTGCAGACCCGGCTCGACGCCCTGCAGGAGGACCGGTACCAGGCCATGCGGACCAGCCTGCCCGGCAGCGTCCCCGTGGTCGAGGACTGGCCCGCGATGCTCCGCCGCGCCGGGCTGACGGGCGTGGGCGCCTTCACCACCCTGCTCGACCTGCCCGCCCCCCTGGGCGAGCCGGGCCGCGACTTCCTGCACTCCCAGCTGACGCGGCTGCGGGACGCCTCGGACGGTTCCCTGGACGCGCCGGACATGGACACCCTCGACCGGCTGCTCGACCCGGCCGCGCCGGAGGGCCTCCTGCGGCGCCCCGACGTCTTCCTGCTGTCGGCGGCCACCGTCTTCGCCGGAACGCGTCCGGCCCGATGAAGCCGACGCGACCACGGCCCGCGGCGCGGTGGGCCCTCGCGGGCCTCGCCCTGTCCATGCTGCTGTCCTCGCTCGGCACCGGCATCGCCAACGTCGGCCTGCCGGCCCTGGCGCAGGCGTTCGACGCCTCCTTCCAGGAGGTGCAGTGGATCGTCCTCGCGTACCTCCTCGCCGTCACCACCCTGATCGTCAGCGTCGGACGGCTCGGTGACCTCATCGGGCGGCGGCGGCTCTTGCTGGCGGGCATCCTGCTGTTCACCGGGGCCTCGGTCCTGTGCGGGGTCGCTCCCGGCCTGTGGCTGCTGATCGCCGCGCGGGCGGCGCAGGGCCTGGGAGCGGCCGTCATGATGGCCCTCACCATGGCCTTCGTCGGCGAGACGGTCCCCAAGGAGGCCACCGGCCGGGCCATGGGGCTGCTCGGCACCACCTCGGCCATCGGCACCGCCCTGGGCCCGTCGCTGGGCGGAGTACTGCTCGCCGGACCCGGCTGGCGGGCGATCTTCCTCGTCAACGTCCCGCTGGGCGTCATCACGTTCCTCCTGGCGCGGCGGCACCTGCCCGCCGACCGGCGTGAGTCCCGGGCGGGGCGGGCCCGCTTCGACCGCCTGGGCACCCTGCTGCTCGCGGCGACCCTGGGCGCGTACGCGCTCGCCCTGACCCGGGGCGGCGGCTCCTTCGGCCCGCTCACGCTCGTCCTGCTGGCGGGCGCGGGCTGCGGGGCCGTGGTCTTCGTACGCGTCGAGGCGCGGGCGGCCTCGCCGCTGATCCGGCCGGCGGCGTTCCGCGATCCGGTGCTGAGCACGAGCCTCGCCATGAGCGCACTCGTCTCCACGGTGATGATGTCGACCCTGGTGGTCGGCCCGTTCTACCTCTCGCGCACGCTCGGGCTCGACACGGCGCTCGTCGGACTCGTCCTGTCGGCGGGACCGTTGGTCGCCGCGGCGGCCGGTGTGCCGGCGGGCCGCCTCGTGGACCGGTTCGGTGCGCGGCGGACGACGTTCGCCGGGCTCATCGTCATGGCGGCCGGCGCCGGCCTGCTGTCGCTGCTGCCGGCCCGGCTGGGCATACCCGGCTACGTGGGCCCGCTCGCGGTCGTCACCCTCGGCTACGCGGTGTTCCAGACGGCCAACAACACCGCCGTCATGGCGGAGGTCCACCCGGACCGGCGGGGCGTCGTCTCCGGCCTGCTCAACCTGTCGCGCAACCTCGGGCTCGTCACCGGAGCCTCGGTCATGGGCGCCGTGTTCGCCCTCGCCTCGTCGGCGGCGGACATCACGACGGCGGGCCCGGAAGCCGTCGCCACGGGAACCCGGACCACCTTCGCGGTCGCCGCCGCCCTGATCACGGCCGCCCTCGCCCTCGCCGCGTACGGCCGCTCCCTCGGCGGCCGACGGGCCGCGGGCGTGCCGGACGGCGCGGGCCTGGTCGGGTGAACGGGCCGCCCGGCCGCCGATGCCGCGCCCGGACCTCCCTCCGCGCCCACGCGCACGCCGGTCTCCGGCCTCCGGGGACGGTTCACGCCCCGCCGACCGGGGCGGGCGGCCCGGGTGGCGGGGCGTGAACCGGTGTCACGGTGTCGGGCGGCCCGCCTCCAGGTACAGCGGGTGGCCCCGCTCGCGGGCGCGCAGGGCCCAGCGCAGCCGTTCGTAGCGCTGCGGGGGCAACATCCCGGCCGCCTCCCTCTCGGTGACGAACCGCCAGGCGCGCAGCTCCGGCCCCGGGAGCCGCAGGCGCGCCGTGTCCGCCTCCGTCAGCCGGCCGCCGTCGAACAGCAGTCGCAGGCCTCCGTAGGCGGGTGAGCGGGGCGGCTCCCAGTCGACCACGAGCAGCCCCGGGACACGGTCCAGCGTCAGACCCAGCTCCTCCGCGACCTCCCGTACGCCCGCGCACGCCGGTGCCTCGCCCGCCTCGACCACGCCGCCCGGGAACTCCCAGCCCGGCTTGTACGTCGGATCCACCAGGAGCACCCGGTCCCGGTCGTCGAAGAGCAGCACCCCCGCCGCCACCGTCTCCCGCGTCGGCTCCGGGGTCTGCACGATGTCGCAGACCCCCGCCGCGTCGGTGCGGACGGCCTCGGCGATCCGCTCGGCGGTCTCCCGTACCGTCAGCGGACCGTTGTCGATGACGTGCGCGTCGGCGGTCAGCCAGCCCAGGGCCTGCCGGTACACCGGGATGTGGTCGTACGCCCAGGTCTTGTCCCGGGGGTCCGCCGGTTCGGGCTCCGCCTCCTGACGCCGTGCTATGCGCTCCCGCAGGATCGTTTCAGCCGGGGCCAGGAGCACGTGTCGCACCGGTATCCGGCGCGCGGCCAGGCCACCGAAGATCTCATCGCGGTACTCCTGGCGCAGCAGTGTCATCGGCACCACCAGCACCCCGCCCAGCTCCGCGAGCATCGCCGCGGCCGCGTCCACGACGAGCCGCCGCCAGCTCGGCAGGTCCTGGTAGTCGCAGACCTCGGCCAGGCGTTTGTGCGGCAGGAGCCGACGCACCGCGTCGCCCACGACCTCCGGGTCGTACAGGGTGCCGTCGGGCAGGAGCCCCGCCAGTTCGCGCGCCGTGCTGGTCTTCCCGGCACCGAACGTGCCGTTGATCCAGACAATCACGTCTACCCCTCTCCCAATGGCTCGCCTCCGAACCCCCTGTGCCTTGCCCGCACCACCCTGCCACGGAAACCCGCTCACCGGCCGAGTGCTTATCCTCAAGGTCAGCGGCGGGATCGAAGCCCCGCCCCCGTCACCTCCGGAGGTTCCCCCGCCGTGCCGCAGACCCGCCAGCCGTCCGAGCCCCGCTACGGCAACCGGCCGACCATGAAGGACGTGGCGGCCAGGGCCGGCGTGGGACTGAAGACGGTCTCACGGGTCGTCAACGGCGAGCCGGGGGTCACCCCCGACACCGAGCGGCGGGTGCAGGAGGCCATCGAGGCCCTCGGCTTCCGCCGCAACGACAGCGCGCGCGTGCTGCGCAAGGGCCGTACCGCGACCGTGGGCCTGGTCCTGGAGGACCTCGCCGACCCCTTCTACGGTCCCCTCAACCGGGCCGTCGAGGAGGTCGCCCGGGCCCACGGCGCCCTGCTCATCAACGGCTCCAGCGCCGAGGACCCGGACCGCGAGAAGGAGTTGGCGCTCGCGCTGTGCGCCCGCCGGGTGGACGGGCTGATCGTGATCCCGGCCGGGGAGGACCACCGCTACCTGGAGCCCGAGATCCGCGCGGGCGTGGCCACGGTGTTCGTGGACCGGCCGGCCGGCCGGATCGAGGCGGACGTCGTCCTCTCCGACAGCTTCGGCGGCGCCAGGGACGGGGTGGCCCACCTGATCGCCGGCGGCCACCGGCGGATCGGGTTCATCGGCGACGACCCCCGCATCCACACCGCCACGGAACGTCTGCGCGGCTACCGCGAGGCCATGGGCCGGGCGGGTCTGGCGGTGGCCGACGCGTGGGTGTCGCTCGGCGCGACGGCCCCCGGCCGGGTCACGGCGGCGACCCGGTCGATGTTGGAGGGACCCGAGGCGGTGACGGCGGTCTTCGCGGGCAACAACCGGGTGACCGTGACGGTGGTCCGCGTCCTGGCCGAACACCCGCGCCCGGTGGCGCTGGTCGGCTTCGACGACTTCGAGCTGGCCGACCTGCTGCGTCCGGGCGTCACCGTGGTGGCCCAGGACGCGGCGGCCCTGGGCCGGGTGGCCACGGACCGCCTCTTCCAGCGCCTGGCCGGCGCCACCCTGCCCCCGTCCCGCATCGAACTCCCCACCCGCCTGATCCCCCGCGGCTCGGGCGAACTCCCCCCGCTCTACTGAGCTCCGAGCAGCGGCGCCAGGGCGTGGTCGATCCCCAGCAGGACCGCCTGGCCGGCCAGTGCGGGCGCCTCCTGGAGCAGCCTCGCCCTGATCCGGCGCCAGGCCCCCGCCCGGCGGGCCGGGGCCTGGTCCGGGTCCTGGAGCACCTCGATGTCCCCGTCGAACAGGGGCCCGGGCAGGCCGTGTTCGCTCAGCAGGACCCGTAACCGTCCGATGAGCAGGGCGGTCTCCGTCTCGGAGCGACCGACGTTCTGGGTGAAGGCCACTCCCTGGGCGGCAGCTCCCCCGTAGACGTTCTGGGTGAAAGCCGGTGCCGCCGTCTGCTGCTGGTCGTTCATGTACTGCCTCACGGTCAGAGTGGAGACGGCGCAGTCCTCGCCGCGTGGAGTGAGCATCAAGGTCGCCGGCTTCCCGTCCGCCGTCAGGAGACGGGCCAGCCGGCGGTCCACCAGGTAGCGAACGGCCCTGTCGAGGATTCCGGGGTGGACGGGGACGCCGAGGAAACGCGTCCCGGCACGGAACGGCCCCAGTCCGACCGTGCCGCAGGGAGCCCCGGCGGCCTGGCGCAGCAGTTCGCCGAGGAGGTACTCCAGCTGGCGGTCCACGCTCCCCCGGTCCCGCACGACCCTCTCGGCTTCGGCCAGCCCGGCCTGCGTCGCCGCCACGAGCGCGGCGCCGAACGTGTACTCCAACGTGACGTGGCCCCTGTTCCTCAGCATGCGGGCCGCCGCGTCGGCCCGCCCGGCGCGCTGTTCGTCGTCGGCGACGAAATCGCCGAGCACCAGCTGTGCGCCGGTGGCGGCCGGAGCTTCCAGGAGCCACATGAGCAGCTCGACCGCCAGGTCTTCGGCCAGGTCCCGGCCGAGCGGGCCGGCGGTGCTCATGACGGGCCGGCGGTCTCCGCCGCCGCGCAGAACTCGTGGATCTCCGCCAGCAGACCGGGGTGGCCGCTCAGGTCGACCTTCTCCGGGTCCCGGGCCTCGTGGAGCAGCTCGGAGAGCCGCTGGGCGTACTTGCTGCGCCATACGGCGGCGTATTCCGGGCTCCCGTTCCCGTCGCCCCTCGTCTCCACCGCCGCCAGAGCGGCCAGGGCATCGGCGAGCTCACCCCACCAGGCGGGTTCCCTCACCTCCAGGTCCGGCAGTGTCGTCAGGCGCCGGGCGAGCGCGGCGCCGGGCGCGTCCGGCGGCTGCGGCCGGGCGGCTTCGTCGGGCCGGTCGCGCAGGGAACGGGCGTAGGCGACCCGATCCGCCTGCCGGAGCGGCTTGCCGTCGGCCCCGTCGAGGTCGGAACGCAGCCGGAGGAAGCGGCGTTCGGCGGCCTGCCTGGACTTCAGCCCCAGGGCCTTGGCGAGGCGGGCCCAGGTGACCCTCTTGCGCCGGGCGACGCGGAGCAGGTCGGCTTCGTCGGCCTGGAGTTTTTCGCGGAGTTCCCGGATCACCAGCAGTGTGGCCAGCAGGTCCGTCTCCGTCACCTCGTCGACCGCGTCGAACCGGGCCGCGTAGGTGAAGCGGTCGTCTTCTGCGCGATGGCCCCGAGCAGCCGGGGCATGTCCCGCACTCTCGGCATCCCCGGCGGCAGACCGGGCCCCTCGTCCTTTTTTCTTCCTGCCCTGTCGTCAGGTGCCGCCATCCTCCGGCAGGCCCCGCCCCCCCTTGGGGCACCTCAGAGAATTCGCCAGGGTCCACAATCACCCTGGACCAGGTCATTTCATCCTTGGTCGGCAGAAGTGCCGCGAACGCACCGCAGCCCCGGCCGGAAGCGTCCGGGCGGGGCTGCGGGTCAGGTGTCGGCGGAGGCCGGTCAGGCGGAGGCCGGTCAGGCGGTGGCCGTCAGGGTGGCCGAGCGGCGGGGGATCGCGAAGGCGTCGAGTTCGGCGCGGGTCAGGCCCGTCAGGGCGGTGACCTCGTCGGTGCCGACGGCGCCGCAGTCCAGGCCGCGGACCAGGTAGCCGGCCAGGGCCTTCGCGGTGGCGGGCTCGTCCATCACGTCGCCCTCGATCTTGGCCACGTAGGCCTTGAGGCGCGCGGCCGCGGCTTCCAGGCCCTCGCGGTAGAACGTGAACACCGCCGCGTAGCGGGTCGGGAGGTGGCCCGGGTGCATGTCCCAGCCCTGGTAGTACGCGCGGGCCAGGGCGCGGCGGGTGAGGCCGTAGTGGAGCTTCCAGGCCTCGTGGACCTTGTCGGTGGTGCCGATCGGCAGGACGTTCGTCGAGCCGTCGGAGACGCGTACGCCGGTGCCGGCGGCCGCGACCTGCATGATCGCCTTGGCGTGGTCGGCCGCCGGGTGGTCGCTGGCCTGGTACGCGGCGGAGACGCCGACGCAGGCGCTGTAGTCGAAGGTGCCGTAGTGCAGGCCGGTGGCGCGGCCCTTGGCGGCCTCGATCATCCGGGCGACGGTGGCGGTGCCGTCCGAGGCCAGGATGGACTGGCTGGTCTCGATCTGGATCTCGAAGCCGATCCGGCCGGGGCGCAGGCCGCGGCTGGTCTCGAAGGCCTCCAGCAGCTTGACGAAGGCGCTGACCTGTTCGGCGTAGGTGACCTTGGGGAGGGTCAGCACCAGGCCCTCGGGGAGGCCGCCGTGCTCCAGGAGGCCGGAGAGGAAGACGTCCGTGGTGCGGATGCCGCGGTCCCGGACGTTGGACTCCATGCACTTCATGCGGATGCCCATGTACGGGGCGTTGGTGCCGTTGGCGAAGGCCTCGGAGACGAGGCGGGCGGCGCGGGCCGCGGCCTGGTCCTCCTCCTCGTCGGAGCGGACGCCGAAACCGTCCTCGAAGTCCACGCGGAGGTCCTCGATGGGCTCGGAGGCGAGCTTGGCGCGGACGCGGTCGTAGACGGGGACGGCCAGTTCGTCGGAGATGCCGAGCACCTTGGCGAAGGTGGCGGCGTCCGGGGCGTGCTCGTCGAGGGCCGCCAGGGCCTGGTCCCCCCAGGAGCGGATGGTGTCGGCGGCGAAGACGTCACCCGGCACGTAGACGGTGTGGATGGGCTGACGGGTGCCGGGGTCGCCCGGGTAGTGACGCGCGAGTTCCGCGTCCACCGGCGCCAGGGAGGCGCTGATGCCCTCGCTGACCGCGCCTGCGAGGCTCGTCGCCACCTTCTCCTGCTGACCCATCGTGCACTCTCCTCTTTTCCGCTTCACGGAAGCTTAGATCCGCATAGCAGAATTTAGCCACGGGGTTCCGCTCCGTCAATGGTGCCTCCGCCGTCCTGGACAAACGACTCGGGGCCGTGCGGTGACAATCACCACACGGCCCCGGAGGCGGAGAGTACGCAGGTCAGCGAGTGACCCGGGGTTTAGCCCTTGCGCGCCTTGATCTCGCCGGTCAGCTGCGGGACGACCTCGAAGAGGTCGCCGACCACGCCGTAGTCGACCAGGTCGAAGATCGGGGCCTCGGCGTCCTTGTTGATGGCCACGATGGTCTTCGAGGTCTGCATGCCGGCCCGGTGCTGGATCGCGCCCGAGATGCCGGAGGCGATGTACAGCTGCGGGGAGACCGACTTGCCGGTCTGGCCGACCTGGTTGGAGTGCGGGTACCAGCCGGCGTCCACGGCGGCGCGGGAGGCGCCGACCGCCGCACCGAGGGAGTCCGCGAGGTCCTCGATGATGTGGAAGTTCTCCGCGCCGTTGACGCCACGGCCGCCGGAGACGACGATCGCGGCCTCGGTCAGCTCCGGGCGGCCGGTCGACTCGCGCGGGGTGCGCGAGGTGACCTTGGTACCGGTGGCCAGGGCGCCGAAGGTGACGGCGAGCGCCTCGACGGCACCGGCGGCCGGAGCGGCCTCGACCGGGGCCGAGTTCGGCTTCACGGTGATGACCGGGGTGCCCTTGGAGACGCGGGACTTGGTGGTGAACGACGCGGCGAAGGCGGCCTGCGTCGCGACCGGACCCTCGTCACCGGCCTCCAGGTCGATGGCGTCCGTGATGATGCCGGAGCCGATGCGCACGGCGAGGCGGGCGGCGATCTCCTTGCCCTCGGCGGAGGACGGGACGAGCACGGCGGCCGGGGAAACGGCGTCGTACGCGGCCTGGAGCGCGTCCACCTTCGGTACGACGAGGTACTCGGTGAACTCGGGGGCGTCGGCGGTGAGGACCTTGACCGCACCGTGCTCGGCGAGCACCGCGGCGGTGGCCTCGGCACCGGCGCCGAGGGCGACGGCGACGGGCTCGCCGATGCGGCGGGCCAGCGTCAGCAGCTCGAGGGTGGGCTTGCGGACGGCGCCGTCCGCGTGGTCGACGTAGACGAGAACTTCAGCCATGGGACTGCTCTCCTGCGATTGCGAAGTGTCTGGGGGGCTACTGAGGGGGCTGAAGTTCTTAGATGAACTTCTGGCCGGCCAGGAACTCGGCCAGCTGCTTGCCGCCCTCGCCCTCGTCCTTGACGATCGTGCCGGCGGTGCGGGCCGGACGCTGCGCCGCGGAGTCGACCGCGGTCCAGGAGCCTTCGAGACCGACCTCTTCGGCCTCGATGTCCAGCTCGTCCAGGTCCCAGGACTCCACCGGCTTCTTCTTGGCGGCCATGATGCCCTTGAAGGACGGGTAGCGGGCCTCGCCGGACTGGTCGGTCACGGAGACGACGGCGGGGAGGGAGGCCTCCAGCTGCTCGCTCGCGGAGTCGCCGTCGCGGCGGCCGGTCACGGTGCCGTCCTCGACCTTGACCTCGGACAGCAGCGTGACCTGCGGGACGCCCAGGCGCTCGGCCAGGATCGCCGGGAGGACACCCATGGTGCCGTCCGTCGACGCCATGCCGGTGATGACCAGGTCGTAGCCGGCCTTCTCGATCGCCTTGGCGAGCACCAGGGAGGTGCCCATGACGTCGCTGCCGTGGAGGTCGTCGTCCTCGACGTGGATGGCCTTGTCGGCGCCCATCGACAGCGCCTTGCGCAGCGCGTCCTTGGCGTCCTCGGGGCCCACGGTCAGAACGGTGATCTCGGCGTCGTCCGCCTCGTCGGCGATCTGCAGCGCCTGCTCGACGGCGTACTCGTCGAGCTCCGACAGCAGGCCGTCGACGTCGTCGCGGTCCACGGTCAGGTCATCGGCGAAGTGCCGGTCACCGGTGGCGTCGGGCACGTACTTCACACAGACAACGATCCTCAGGCTCACGCCGACTCTCCTACCGCATCGTCTTTTACTGGTACCGCCTTGTGCAGGCAGCATAGGCGCCTTGTGGGGCGGATCCCGGTCGGGGCGGCCCGCGCTCCGAAGGGAATGTTACTCGTCAGTACACAGCGGGTCCCTCCAAGAGGCAAGGCCACTGAACTGTGATCTGGCCAACGCCGCCCGAACCCGCCCCAGCAGGGACGATTCAGTCGCGCAACGCGTTGAAGCGTCCCTGGTGGTACAGCAGCGGCCGGCCCTCGCCCGCCGGGTCCCCGGCCACCGCCTCCGCGATGATCACACGATGTTCGCCGGCGGGCACCCTGGCCACCACCCGGCACACCAGCCACGCCAGCACCCCGTCGAGCAACGGCACGCCGTGCGGCCCCGCGGCCCAGCCGGTGCCGGGGCCGAAGCGGTCCGCCCCGCTGCGCGCGAAGAGGCCGGCCAGCTCCTGCTGGTGCTCGCCGAGTATGTGGACGCCGAGGTACTCGCAGTCCCGTACGGCGGGCCAGCTGGAGGAGCCGGTGCCGATGGTGAACGAGAGCAGCGGCGGTTCGGCCGAGACGGAGTTCAGCGAGGTCGCGGTGAATCCGGCGGGCCGGCCGCCGGACTCCGCGGTGATCACGGCGACCCCGGCGGCGTGGCGGCGGAAGACGGAACGCAGCAGCTCCGGCGATCCGGGCCGGGCGGCGCCGCCCTCGGGACCGGGGGACCCGTCGGCGGCCCCGGCGGGAGCCGCCCGGTCCGCACCGCCGGAGGCACCGGAGGCGGTGGAGGCGTCAGGGGTGAAAGGTGCGTACGAGGCCGTCGGGAGCGTCGGGGCCGTCATGGGAGGACTTCCTTCTGCCGCGGGGATCGCGGGCGCAGTCGAGGGATCGGGGGCCGGGGGCGTTCAGTGATCCCGACAGCGCGCGCTCGCGTAGCGGACGAGGTCCACGTGGACCCGCCCGTAAAGCAGGAGTTCGTACCGCATGCCGTCAGCCTGGCGATCTCACGTGTACACAGTCAAGCCGCGACGGTCAGATGTCAGGCGCGTCACGCTGCGTGCGGGCGCACGGACCGGCGCGCCCGTCATACCGCGGCCCCCAGGGCCGCGATCACGTCCGCCTTGCGCGGCATCCCCGCTGCACGCCGGACGATCCGCCCGGCGGAGTCCAGGACGAGCACGGTCGGGGTCTTCTCGATGCCGAGGGCGCGCACCAGGGGGAGGTTCCGCTCGGCGTCGATCTCGATGTGCGCGACCCCGTCGACCATGGCGGCGACCTCGGAGAGGATCCGCCGGGTGGCCCGGCAGGGCTGGCAGAAGGCGCTGGAGAACTGGACCAGACTGGCCCGCTCCCCCGGCTCGTGCCCCAGCTCGGCGACGCCCAGCGGGCCCTGCCCGCCCGCGTCCCGACCACCCTGTTCGCGCCCCTGCACGCCCGCTCCCGTCCGCCCCGTCCGTATGTACGTACGCTGATCGCAGCACCCGTCCGGCGCCGCGCATTCCCCGCGTGACGAGAATCTCCCCGGGCACGGGCGTCTGAGCTGGCCAGCGCGCCGTGTTTGGGGCACCATCCCCATGGTCGCGTACCTACGCTTCCGTAACTTCCGGCCGGGAGCACCTCCCCAGGCAGAAAGCGGGGTCTCCCCACCATGGCTGAGCTCGTCTACCCCCCAGTGATCGGCGCCGCGCACACCCTCTTCCGTGCGCTGGACATCCGCATCGACATGAAGGGCACCGAGAACATCCCGCGCAAGGGCGGGGCGGTCCTGGTGTCGAACCACATCGGGTACCTCGACTTCATCTTCGCGGGCCTGACCGCGCGGCCGCAGAAGCGCCTGGTCCGCTTCATGGCCAAGGAGTCGGTGTTCCGGCACAAGGTGTCCGGCCCGCTGATGCGCGCGATGAAGCACATCCCGGTGGACCGCAAGCAGGGTGAGGCCGCCTACCAGCACGCGCTGGACTCGCTGCGGTCCGGCGAGATCATCGGGGTGTTCCCGGAGGCGACGATCTCCCAGTCCTTCACCCTCAAGAGCTTCAAGTCGGGTGCCGCGCGCATGGCGCAGGAGGCCGGTGTCCCGCTGATCCCGGTCGCGCTGTGGGGTACCCAGCGGCTGTGGACCAAGGGCCGGCCCAAGGACCTCAAGCGCAGCCACATCCCGGTGACGATGCGCGTCGGCGAGCCCCTGGAGGCCCCGGCCGACCAGTACGCGGGCGCCATCACGCGCCGCCTGCGCGAGCGCGTGCAGGAGCTGCTGGACGCCGCGCAGGCCGCCTACCCGGCCAAGCCGAAGGGCCCCGAGGACTCCTGGTGGCTGCCCGCGCACCTCGGCGGCACGGCCCCGACGGCGGCGCAGGTCAAGGAAGCCGGCTGACCCACCCCCTGCGGGGGCGGTCCACCGGGGGGGGCGCTCCGGCCGCGCACGCGCCGTCGGCCGGGTCACTCCCCGTGTCGATGTTCGAGCCCGACGGCCCTCCCCGCGGATCCTTCCGCTGCGACGGGCCCCCTGCGGATCCTTCCGCCCTCCACCCGTCCGGCGTAACGTCCTGATCGCGCAGCACGTTACCGGGAGGCGGAGGGGGTTCGCCGGTGGGCGGGTTCGGGCGGTATCTGGCAGCGGCGCTCGCCGCTCGCTTCGCCTCCGAGGGCATGGGCATGGGCGTGGTGCTGCTCGCCCTGGAGCGGACGGGGAGCGCCGCGCACGGGGCGTTCGTCCTGACGGCCTGGATGGCCCCGCACGTGCTGGCCGCGCCGCTCGCGGGCGCCGCCGCGGCACGGGCGCGACGGCCCCGGCTGTTCTACGCGGGCGCGCTGGCCGGTTTCACGGCGGCCGTCGCGGCGCTGGCGGTGCTGCTGGGCCGGGCCCCGGTGCCGGTGGTGCTGGCGGTGGCGGTACTGGGCGGTTCCTGCGGGCCGGTGGTGACGGGCGGGCTGTCGAGCCTGGTGGCGGGGCTGGTTCCGGAGGGCCCGGGGCGCGACCGGGCGTACGCCTGGGACGCCTCCACGTACAACGCGGCCTCGGTCACGGCCCCGGCGGCGGTCGGCCTGGCCGGGGCGATGGTCTCGGCGGGCCCCGCGATGGGGGTGCTGGCGCTCTCCGCGGCACTGGCGGCGGCGCTGGCCGCCTCCCTGCCGTACGGGGACCCGGGCGGGAGCCCGCGGGGGGAGGCCCACGAGGACCGGGGCGCGGGCCCGCCGGGCAAGGCGCCCCGGGCCGGTCTGGGCGCGGGGCTGGCCACGCTGTGGCGGGTCCGGGAACTGCGGGCGATCACCTCGGCGACGACGCTGGCCTTCGTCGGTGTCGGGGCGCTGACCACCACCTCGGTGCTGCTGGCCCGCGGGCTCGGCAGGCCGGGCGCGGGCGGGGTGTTGATGACGGCCTTCGCGGTGGGCGCGCTGGCCGGGTCGCTGACGCTGGGCCGGATGACGTCGGTGGCGCCCGGACGGCTGGCCCGCTGGGCCATGGCGGGGACGGGGGCCGCCCTCGGGGTGGCGGCGTTCGCGCCGTCGGTCGCGCTGACGGCGGCCGCGTTCGCGGCGGCGGGGGTGTGCGACGGGCCGCTGCTGACGGCCACGCTGCGGATCCGCTCGGAGCACGCCCCGGGCGCGGTGCGGGCCCAGGTGTTCACCCTGGGGGCGGGACTGAAGGTGACGGCGGCTTCGACGGGCGCCGCCCTGGTCGGGCTGGCCGCCGGTGCGCCTCCGTGGACGCTGCTGCTCGGGATCGCCGTGCTGCAGCTCGCGGCCGCCGCGCTGCACCTGCTGGTGTCGGCGCGCGGGCGGGTGGCGCGGGTCCCGGCTACAGGGCGGCCGGCAGCTTCCGCCACAGCTCCTGCCGGTCGGCGGACTCCTGGAGGGCCTTGAGCGCGGCGGGGTGTGGGGCGGCGTGGAGCTCGGGGTGGTCGGCCTCGCCGAGTTCCGGGCGTACGGGGAAGGCGAGTCGTTCGTGGTCGAGGGTGAACCGGGCGTCGACACCGGGCTTGTTGCCGCGCGGGTCGACGCGGGCCCAGCGTTCGGCGCCGGGCAGCCGCAGGGCCACCAGGCCGTGGACCACCGTACGGGAGCCGTCGTCGTCGGCGAGCAGCTGGTAGCAGAGGGCCGCGGGGATCCCCCGGGCGCGCAGCAGGGCGACGAGGGCGTGGGCTTTGGCGTGGCAGATGCCGTTGCGCGTGCCCAGTACGTCGGAGGCGCGCCAGGAGACCCGCGCGTCCCCGGAGTCGGCGGAGTGCGGGATCGTGTCGCGGACGAACTCGAAGGCGGCTTCGGCGTATGAGTATGCATCGCCGGTGGCGGTCCAGAGGGCGTCGGCGGTTTCCTGCACCAGGGGATGCCCGTGGTCGATGGCTTCGTCGGACGCCAAGTAGGCGTTGATGTCCGGGTTCTGCTGGATGAGTTCCATGATCTGGAGCATAGGCATGCCTCCGACCGCACATCAATGGATTTGCGGTCGGAGGCATACATATTCAGTTCTCTATGAGGAGGTGGCTATCGGGCCAGCTCCTCCTTGAGGGCCTGGAGGAAGCCGTCCACGTCCTCCTCCTGGGTGTCGAAGCCGCACATCCAGCGGACGTCACCGGCCGCCTCGTCCCAGAAGTAGAAGCGGTAGCGCTGCTGGAGCCGGCGCGTGACCTCGTGCGGCAGCCGCGCGAAGACGGCGTTGGCCTGCACCGGGTAGAGGATCTCCACCCCGTCGGTCTCGCGCACACCGGCCGCGAGCCGCTGCGCCATCGCGTTGCCGTGGCGGGCGTTGCGCAGCCACAGGTCCTTCGCGAGCAGCGCTTCCAGCTGCACCGAGACGAACCGCATCTTGGAGGCGAGCTGCATCGACATCTTGCGGATGTGCTTCATCTGCCGGACCGAGTCCGGGTTCAGCACCACCACGGCCTCGCCGAACATCATGCCGTTCTTCGTGCCGCCGTACGACAGCACGTCCACCCCGACCGCGTTGGTGAAGGTGCGCATCGGTACGTCGAGCGAGGCCGCGGCGTTGGCTATCCGGGCACCGTCGAGGTGCACCTTCATGCCGAGGCCGTGCGCGTGCTCGCAGATCGCCCTGATCTCGTCCGGGGTGTAGACCGTGCCGAGCTCGGTGTTCTGCGTGATCGAGACGACCTGCGGCATCGCCCGGTGCTCGTCCTCGAAGCCCCAGGCCTCCTGGTCGATCAGCTCCGGGGTGAGCTTTCCGTCCGGCGTCGGTACGGCGAGCAGCTTGATGCCCGCCATCCGCTCGGGCGCGCCGCCCTCGTCCACGTTGATGTGGGCGCTCTTGGCGCAGATCACCGCGCCCCAGCGGTCGGTCATGGCCTGGAGGGCGGTGACGTTGGCACCCGTGCCGTTGAAGACCGGGAAGGCCTGCGCGGTCGGCCCGAAGTGGCTGCGGAAGATCTTCTGCAGGTGTTCGGTGTACTCGTCCTCGCCGTAGGAGACCTGGTGGCCACCGTTGGCGAGCGCGACGGCGGCGAGCACCTCGGGGTGCACGCCCGCATAGTTGTCGCTGGCGAATCCGCGCACGGCCGGGTCGTGGTGACGCCGGGCGTCGGTCTTGCCGGTCTCGGTCCTCACGGTTGCGGGGTGAGCCACAGACGCTGTCCGTTCACTTCGGAGGCGGGCCGCTCCCACACGCCGGCGATGGCCTCGGCCAGCTCCTTGACGTCGGTGAAGCCCGCGAACTTCGCATTGGGACGCTCGGCGCGCATCGCGTCGTGCACCAGTGCCTTGATGACCAGGATCGCAGCCGCCGCGCTCGGACCGTCCTCACCCCCGGCCTTGCGGAAGGAATCCGCCATGGCGAGGGTCCAGGCCTCGGCGGCCGCCTTGCCCGCGTTGTACGCGGCGTTGTTGGCGACCGGCTTGTGCGCTCCGGACTGGCTGATCAGCACGTAGCGGCCGCGGTCGCTGCGCAGCAGGCCGTCGTGGAAGGCCAGCGAGGTGTGCTGGACGGTGCGGATCAGGAGCTTCTCCAGGAAGTCCCAGTCCGCGAGGTCCACGTCGGTGAAGGTCTTGCTGCCGCGCCAGCCGCCGACCAGGTGGACGACGCCGTCGATCCGGCCGAACTCCTTCTCCGTGCGCTCGGCCCAGGCCTTGGTGGCCGCCAGGTCGAGCAGGTCGACGGTGTCACCGGTGACGGTCGCGCCGCCGTGGGCGTAGCGCGCCGCGTCGACGGCCTCCGCGAGCCGTGCCGCGTCCGCGTCGGCGGCGACCACGGTGGCGCCCGCCTCGGCCAGGCGGAGCAGGGTGGCGCGGCCGGCGGGGCCGGCGGCGCCGGCGACGGCCACCACCGCTCCGCGCAGCGCGCCGTTGCCGTTCCCGGAGCCGTTCATCCGTTCAGCCTCCTGAGGGCGAGTGCTCACGCGTCGGCCCGCTCGGCCGTTGCGGCGTTCAGGGCGGTGATGCCCTTGGTCGAGGCGATCACACCCTTGAGCTTCTTGGCGAGGGCCTCATAGAACATGCTGAGCGGAAACTCGTCCGCGAGCACGTCGTCGACGAGCTTGCGCGGCGGCTGCGTCAGGTCGAGGGCGTCGGCACCCTTGGCCCACTTGGAGCCCGGGTGCGGGGCGAGGTAGGTGGAGACGAGCTCGTACGCCTTGAACCAGTGGACGAGCTTCGGGCGGTCGATGCCGGCCCGGTAGAGGTCCTCGATCTCGGCGCACAGCTGGTTGGTGACCTGCGGGGCCCGCATCCAGTCGATCTTCAGCTTGTTGTCCGTCCAGCGCACGACGTCGTGCTTGTGGAGGTACGCGAAGAGCAGCTGGCCGCCGAGACCGTCGTAGTTGCGGTTGCGGTCGCCCGACACCGGGAAGCGGAACATCCGGTCGAAGAGGACGGCGTACTGGACGTCACGGCCGTGCTCGTTGCCCTCGGACTCCAGCTTCACGGCCTCCTTGAAGGCGGTGAGGTCGCAGCGCAGCTCCTCCAGGCCGTACATCCAGAACGGCTGGCGCTGCTTGATCATGAAGGGGTCGAACGGCAGGTCGCCGTGGCTGTGGGTGCGGTCGTGGACCATGTCCCACAGGACGAAGGCCTTCTCGCAGCGCTCCTGGTCCTCGACCATGCGCGCGATGTCCTCGGGCAGCTCGATGCCCAGGATGTCGACGGCGGCCTCGGTCACCTTGCGGTAGCGGGCGGCCTCGCGGTCGCAGAAGATGCCGCCCCAGGTGAAGCGCTCGGGGGCCTCGCGGACGGCGATGGTCTCCGGGAAGAGCACGGCGGAGTGGGTGTCGTAGCCCGGGGTGAAGTCCTCGAAGGTGATGCCGAGGAACAGCGGGTTGTCGTACCGGGTGCGCTCCAGCTCGGAGAGCCACTCGGGCCACACCATCTTCAGGACGACGGCCTCGAAGTTGCGGTCGAGGTTGCCGTTCTGCGTGTACATGGGGAAGACGACGAGGTGCTGGAGCCCGTCGGCGCGCTCGGCGGCCGGGTGGAAGGCCAGCAGGGAGTCCAGGAAGTCCGGCACCTTGAAGCCGTCCGCGACCCACTTGCGCAGGTCGGCGACGAGGGCGCGGTGGTACGCGGCGGCGTGCGGCAGCAGCGGGGACAGCGTCTGAACGGCGTCGACGGCCCGCTCCACGGCGGCCTCGACATCGACGGGGGCGGGGGCTCCGGCCGCCTCGAAGTCGATCGAACCGTCCTTGGACTGCCAGGGGCGGATCTCCTCCACGGCGGCCTTGAGCGCGGGCCACGCAGGGTGGTCGACCACCCGCGTCCCAGCGGTTATCACGGCACCGCCGGCACCCGGCACAAGAGTTTCCGTCATGTCACTTCCTCCACAGGAGAACCTCACGTCAAGACAGCGTATGCATGTGAGGCTCTCCCACTCAAGAGGGAATGCGGGAAATTATCCTGCCCGACCCCCTTCTCCACCGAAATTCTTCCCGTTCGTATGGGTGGAGGCCACCACTCCGCCTAGGGACTCCAGGGCTCGAAGGGGCATCCAGGGCTCCTGGAGCGCCGCCGGTCGAATACCTCACACACCCCAGACGGAGGGGCCCCGGGCGCCCGTTTTGCCCGTGAAGTGCGGGATCACCTTCTCCCCCCACTGCCGGATGGTCTCCAGACAGGCCTCCTGCGGCACCGTGCCCATCTGGATCAGGCACATCACCTCGTCGGCGCCCGCCCGCCTCAGCCGCTCGACGTACGCGATGGCCCCGTCGGCGCTTCCGTAGGCGTGTTCGGCGTTGAAGGTGGCGGTGGCGTTGGGCCGGACCGGGATGTCCAGCTCGTGCAGCCGGGCGACGACCTGCTCGGCGGCCCCGCGCATCCGGGCCTCCTCGTCACCACCCTCCTCCACCGCCTCGTCCGGGACGCCGGCGCCCCCGTACCAGTGGCCGATGGACTGGGCGAAGAAGCGCTGGCCCCGCACCCCGATCCGCCGGGCCTCCTCGGGGTCGTCGAGCACGATCGTCGGGCAGAGCACGGAGAAGTGGTCGTTGACGACGGTCGAGACGAACGCACTGCCGTCCCGGGCCTCGCGCGCCCCGTCGTACACGGCCCGCATCCCCGCGACGGCCTCCGGCCCGGCGAAGCCCATCACCAGCGCCCCGACCCCCAGCTCGGCGGCCCGCACCAGGGTCTCGCCCCGGCTGCACGCGAGGAAGAGCGGCGGGTGCGGCCTCTGGGCCGGGCGCGGCAGGATCGGGTGCGGGTCGATGTCCACGAGCGGGCCGTGGTACTCCAGCTCCTCCTCCTGCCAGGCCCTGCCGATGATCCGCAGCGCCTCTTCCACCTCGGCCGTGGTGCGCAGCGGGTCGACCCCGCAGAGCGAGGTCTCCTGCGCCGTGCCACCGCGCCCGGCACCAAGGTCCAGGCGGCCTCCGGAGAGCAGGTCGAGCATGGCGGCGCGCTCGGCGACCCGGACCGGATGGTTGAAGTTGAAGGGCATGCACACGACGCCGTGCCCGATGCGTATGGTGTGCGTCCGGGCCGCGACGAAACTCAGGAAGACCTCCGGGGCGGACAGGTGGGAGTACCACTTCAAGGAGTGGTGCTCGACGGCCCAGATCCGGTCGAATCCCATGCGTTCGGCGAGCACCGCCTGCTCGACGCAGTCGCGGATCACCTGGTGCTCCCGTTCCACGGTCGGGTCGGCGAGCTGAGCTTCGAAGATGACGGAGAAAATCACGGTGCCTCCAGGATCGCGTCCACTGCCCGGACTCACTTCTATTCGAAATATGACTAGTAGTCAGACCTCGAACAAGCAAGAGCTCCCGCCGACCGCGTGGGCCGTCCTCGGCCTGCTGTCCTTCCCCGGGGAGCGCACCGGGTACGAGCTGAAGAAGTGGGCGGACTCCTCCCTGCGCTTCTTCTACTGGTCGCCGGCCATCAGCCAGATCTACGCGGAACTGCGGCGGCTCGAGGAGCTCGGCTACGCGGCCTCCGCGCGCTCGGGACCCGAGGAGGCCCGCGCCAAGCGCCGCTACGCCATCACCGACGCGGGGCGCGCCGCCCTGGCCGGCTGGGCCTCGGACACGGCCGAGGCCGGCCCGCCGGTGCTCAAGCACGGGCTGCTGCTGCGCGTCTGGCTCGGGCACCTGGCGGAGCCGGAGCGGCTGCGCGCGATGGTGGAGGAGCACATGGACCGGACGCTGGCCGAGCTGGCCGCCGTACGGGAGGCCATGGGGCACGCGGCCGAGGTTCCGGAGTGGGCCTTCCCCGCGCTGGCCCTGCGCTGGAGCGAGCGCCAGCACCTGGCCGAACTGGAACTGGCCGAGGCCCTGCTGGCGGACCTCGCGCAGGCCCGGCCCGTCGGCTTGGCGGCCGGGGCCCCCGCGGACCCCGTCCGTCAAGCCGGTGAGGACTCGCCCACGCCCGGGTGACGCGGCGGCGGCTCCCCGGCGCCGCCCGGCGCGCACGGCCCTGTCGGGAAGCGGCCGGAGGGCTTCCGCGAGGCCGTGCACGGCCGGTCCCCTCGTGACCGCGGCGCACTAGCATGCGACCTCACCGCGCGCGGCCGGAAGGGACACCGTGAACGCGCGCCGAGCCGCCGTCGACGGAAGCGAGAGAACCTTGACTTTCCTCACCATCGGTCACCGCGGGGTCATGGGCGTCGAACCGGAGAACACCGTGCGGTCGTTCGTCCGTGCGGAACGCTGCGGGATGGACGTGATCGCGCTGGACGTCCGTCTCAGCAAGGACGGCGCCCTCGTCGTCCTGCACGACGCCGAGGTCGACCGCACCACCGACGGCTCGGGCGCCGTCGCCGACCTGACCCTGGCCGAACTGCGCGGGCTGGACGCCGGCGACGGCGAACGCGTACCGGTCCTCGAAGAGGTGCTCGACACCGTGCGGCCCCCGCTCCTGGTGGCGGTGCACGACCGGGGCTCCGCCCGGGCGCTCGCGGAGCTGCTCGTGCGCCGGGACCTGACCTCGCGGGTGGAGGTGGCCTCCGCCGACGGTGGCCTCCTCGCCTCGGTCGCCGACCGGGCCCCGGGCGTCCGCACCGTCCTGCGGGTCGCCGGGCACCGCGAGGGCGTCGTGGACCTGGGCCGGGCGGCGGGGGCGCGCACCCTCGCGCTCGACATCCGCCGGATCTGCCTGGAGACGGTCGAGGCGGCGCACACGGCCGGACTGCGGGTGACGGGCTGGACGGTCAACACGCTGGACCAGCTGCGGCTGGCGCGGGCCCTGCAACTGGACGGCGCCGCCACCGACTTCCCGGAGATCCGCAGCACGGGCCGCTTCACCGCGTGAGCGGCCGGAAGCGCCGCGACGCCGGAGCGGTCCCGGCGCTGGTCCTCAGAGGGCCTTGACGAGCAGCTCGAAGGCCAGGTCGTCGCGGAGCGGCACGCCGAAGCGCTCGTCGCCGTAGGGGAAGGGGCTCAGTTCGCCGGTGCGCTCGTAGCCGCGGCGCACGTAGTAGGCGATGAGCTCCTCCCGTACGTTGACCACCGTCATCCGCATCTCCTTGGCGTCCCACGTGTCGCGGGCGCGGCGCTCGGCCTCCGCCATGATCTCCTTGCCGAGGCCTGCGCCCTGGAGACCCGGGCGGACGGCGAACATGCCGAAGTAGACGTGGTCACCACGGTGTTCGAGCTGGCAGCAGGCGATCAGCTCGCCGGCCCGCTCGACGACGAGGAGGACGGCGTCCGGCTGGGCGATGACCGCGCGGACCCCCTCGGGGTCGGTGCGCTGCCCGTCGAGGAAGTCGGCCTCGGTGGTCCAGCCGGCCCGGCTCGCGTCCCCCCGGTAGGCGGACTCGACGAGAGCCACCAGCTCCGGTACGTCGGCGTCCACGGCGCTGCGGAAGCTCAGGGCTGCGGAGGGGGCGGTCGGCATCGGGAGGGCTCCGTTCGGTACGGCGGCGCGCGCGGGCGCCGGGTGCGGCAGGGAGAGCCTAACGCGGGGCGTCGTGAGCGCGGCGTGAGAGGGCCGCCGGGCGGGCATCCCTTCCGGTGACGCCGACGAACCGGGAGGTTCCGCCGTGCACGGTCCCGCGATGCCCCTCTCCCCCTTCTCCGCCCCCGCCGTCTGCGCCTGGCTGCTGGTCCTGCTGTGCGCCGCGAGCGGTACGTACTGTCTGCTGCGGGCGCGCAGAGCGGAGCGGCGGGCGCGCGGGGCGGCCGGCGGCGAGGCGGTGATGGGCCTGGGGATGGCGGTGATGGCCGTGCCCGTGGGGACCGGCCCCTGGGGGCCGCCGCTGCTGCTCGCGGTCTTCTGCGCGGCCTCGGTCCACGCCCTGTGGCTGCTGCGCGACGGGGTGCACCACGCGCACCACCTGGTGGGCTCGCTGGCCATGGCCTACATGGCGCTGACGATCGGCGGCGGGCCGGAGCACGGGCACGGCCGGGCGGGGCTGCCGCTGGTGACGGGTGCGCTGCTCGTCTACTACGCCGGGTACGTGCTGCTCGGCGGGGCCCGGCTGGTGACGGCGGGCGGCGGCGCGCTGCCGGCCGCGGCGGGGAGCGCGGCGAAGGCGGGGGCCGCGACGGGCGGGGGCGGGGGTGCGGGAAGCGGCGTGGACGACCTCACGCGGGCCTGCCGACTCGCCATGGGGACGGGGATGTTGGCGATGCTGCTGATCATGTGACGCCCCGCCGGAGCGGGAGCCGGACGTGTCCTGCGTCACCAATGACCCGGGACCGTACCCGCGGGAAGTGCGCCGCTCATAGGCTGGCGGACATGATGGTCCCCGCCGCCCTTCTGCTGCTCGGCGCTCTGACCGCGTTCCTCGCGCCCCGCCTGCTGGCCCGGGCCCGATGGCCCGAGCGTGAACCCGTCGTCGCGCTGTGGGCGTGGCAGTGCGTGGTGGGTGCCACCCTGTTGTGCCTGGCCCTGTCGATGCTGCTCAGCGCGGCCGCCGCCTGGCAGGCGGTGCGCGGCCGGCTCTTCGCGGCGGCGCCCCACGGGGTGGTCGACGCGTACGGGCTGGGGGCCGAGGGCGGGCCGTGGGCCACCGGGACCGCCCTGGCGCTGGCCTGCGGAGGGCTGTGGACCGGGGCGATGCTGGCCCGGGAGGTGCTGCGGGCGCGGACCCTGCGGCGCACGAGCGGGGCCGAACTGGAGCTGCGTGCCCCGCTGTTGCCCGGCGAGGACCCCGCGGCGACGAAGCTGGTGGTCCTGGAGGGCCCGCGTCCGGAGGCCTGGTGGCAGCCGGGAGCCGCCCCCCGGCTGGTGGTGACCACCGCGGCGCTGGGCCGGCTCAAGGGCAGCCAGCTGGACGCGGTGCTCGCGCACGAGCAGGGTCACGTGACGGCGCGGCACGACTGGCTGCTGCACTGCTCGCGGGCGCTGTCGCAGGGGTTCCCGCAGGTGCCGGTGTTCGCGGCGTTCGAGGCGGAGATGCACCGGCTGGTGGAGCTGGCCGCCGACGACATGGCCTCGCGGCGTTACGGGCGCCTGACGGTGGCCCTGGCCCTGGTCGGACTGAACGAGGACCGGGGCGTCTTCGGCCCCTGCCCGACCCAGGCCCACGTACCGCAGCGGGTGCGCCGGCTGCTGACGCCCGTCCCCCGTCTCTCGGCGGGCCGCCGGCTGCGGCTGACGGCCCTGGCCACCCTGGTGCCCGCGGTGCCGCTGCTGGTGGCCTTCGTACCGGGGCTCAGCGCGCTGGCGTAGGACGGGGCCCGGGGGCGGCCGGGGTCAGACCTGCTCGGTGGGACGCACCAGCAGCTCGGCCACGGCCACGTGCCGGGGGCGGGTGACGACGTAGCCGATCGTGTCGGCGACGTCCCGGGCCCGGAGCCGTTCGATCGCGCCGAACCGGCGCGTGAGCGCCTCCTGGACCTCCGGGCTGTTGTGGTCGCGCAGCTCGGTGTCCACACTGCCCGGCTCCACGACGGACACCCTGACGTGATGGCCGGCGGTCTCCTGGCGCAGGGCCTCGCTGAAGGCGACGACCCCGTACTTGGTGGCGCAGTAGGCGCTGCTGCCGGCGAAGGCGACGCGGCCGGCGACCGAGGACACGTTGACGACGTCGGCGACCCGTCGGGAGCCGTCGGCGGCGGCCGCGGCCAGGTGGGGCAGGGCCGCATGGGTGGTGTTCATCAGTCCGGTCAGGTTGATGTCGACCATGCGCCGCCACTCGTCGGTCGTGGCGGCGGCGGCCGGCCCGAGGATCATCAGGCCGGCGTTGTTGACGAGGGTGTCGAGCCGTCCCAGTTCCGTGACCGTCCGCTCGACGGCCTCGCGCACCTGCGCCTCGAACGCCATGTCGGCGGCGATGACGAGCGCGGTCCCTCCGGCGGCGCGCAGGCGAGCGGCCAGTTCGTCCAGCCGGTCGGCGCGCCGGGCGACGAGCGCCACGGCCGCGCCGTGGCCCGCCAGGACCTCGGCGGTGGCGGCGCCGATGCCGCTGGAGGCGCCCGTGACCAGGGCGACCGTTCCTTCGAGTACCGCGTCCACGGCGCTTTCCTCCTCCGGCTCGGGAGACCGCTCCACCTGGCCAGAATGCGCCCGTGCGCGGTCGCCCGCCCGGCGGGGGGCGGCACGGCGGGCGGCGGCACGGCGGCAGGGCGTCGTGGAAGAAGGGGTTCCGCTGGAGCCGTGGTGGAGGACGGCCGGAGCGCGCGGAGGAAGGGGAACGCAGAAAGAGGGGGAAGGGGTGCCTGCCCGGGGTGATCCCCCGCGTCACCCCGGGCAGACGGTCCCGCGCGCTGAGTATATTGGCTCGGAGCCAGTCAACGCAGGAGTAAGCATGTCCCCGCGCAGCGCATCGGTCAATGAAGAATTGCGCAGACGTTCCCGGGAGCGGCTGCTGCAGGCCACGGTCGAACTGGTCGCCGAACGCGGCTACGAGGCGACCAAACTCGGCGACATCGCCGACCGGGCGGGCGCGGCCCGCGGCCTGGTCTCGTACTACTTCCCCGGCAAGCGCCAGCTGCTGCAGTCGGCCGTGCACCGGCTGATGCACCTGACGCTGGAGGCGGGGCTGGAGCGCGAGCCGCGCAGCGACGACGGCCGCGAGCGGCTCGCCCGTGCCGTCGACGCGATCCTGGGGCTGGCCCGTGACCAGCCGCGGCTGATGCGCACGCACATGGCGGGGATCCTCCAGGCGGACGGGTTCATCCAGTGCCCCGAGCAGCAGCGGCTCGCGGCACTGCTGCGGGACACCGTCGTCCGGTACGGCTCGCGGGACGTGGACACGGACTATCCGCTGCTGCGGGCGCTGCTGATGGGGGCCGTGGTGGCGGTGCTGCTGCCGGGGGCGCCGATGCCCGCGTCCCGGCTGCGGGCGGAGCTGTTCCAGCGGTACGGGCTGGACTGGGAGCTGGGCGTCCCGCCGGACGGCGGACCGCCCGGCGGAACCTTCCCCGGGTAGTTCCGGGCGGGGCCCGTCAGTGGTACTCGGGCTGGCTCTGCACGTTGAGCCGGTCCATCCGGACCCACTTGGCGCTGTCGGTGCGCCAGTCGTCGATCCGCAGCACGTCGAGCCCCTTGGCGATGTCGTTCGAGTAGATGTGGCCGTTGTAGTAGTAGGCCGACCAGGAGCCGCCGAGGCCGAGCTTGTCGGTGGTCAGCGGGCCGCGCTCGAAGTAGCCGATCTCCTTGGGACTGGTGGAGTCGGTGAAGTCCCACACGGACACACCGCCCTGGTACCAGGCCTGGACCATGATGTCGCGGTCTCCGCCGACCGGGATCAGCGAGCCGTTGTGGGCCACGCAGTTCTCGGTGTCCGCCTGGGCGCGCGGAATCTTGAAGTAGCCCTTGAAGACCAGTTTGCGCTGGTCGCCGCGGCCGGTGATGTCGTAGATGCCGTCGGCGCCCCGGTTGGGCCCGATGGCGTCGTTGCAGGTGGCGCCGCCCCCGCCGCCCAGCTCGTCGGTGAACACCACCTTGTCCGCGCGCTCGTTGAAGGTCGCGGAGTGCCAGAACGAGAAGTTGACGTTGTCCTGTACCCGGTCGATGACGCGGGGCCGCTCGGGCTCGCTGATGTCGAAGAGGATGCCGTCGCCCATGCAGGCACCGGCGGCCAGGTCCTCGGAGGGCAGCACGGTGATGTCGTGGCAGCCGGTGGTCTTGGTGACTCCGGGGTTGGTGGGCGCGCCGGGGTTGCCGCCGTCCGGGAAGAGCACCGGGAAGGCGACGACGGCGGCCTTGGTCGGTGCCTTCTTCGGGACCTTGACGACCGAGATGCCGTCGTGCGGCGGCTGGCAGTCCGGGAAGGCCTCACTGGGCGAGTAGGAGGCGACGTAGAGGTAGATGTCGCGGCCCCCCGGCACCAGGGTGTGGGTGTGGGAACCGCAGGCGGTCTCGACGGACTTGATGTACTTGGGGTTCTTCTTGTCCTTGATGTCGAAGATCTTGATGCCCTCCCACGAGGACTTCTCCGTGGCGGGCTGCGAGACGCTGTTGCACGAGTCGTCGCTGCGCGAGGAGTCGGTGGAGAGGAAGAGCAGGTCACCGGAGACGGAGACGTCGTTCTGGCCGCCGGGGCACAGGACCCGGGTGACCACCTTCGGGGACTTGGGATCGGCGATGTCGTAGATCGTGAAGCCGTCGTAGTTGCCGGCGTACGCGTAGTTCCCCTGGAACGCCAGGTCGGAGTTGATGGTGTTGGGGTTGGCGCTGGGGATGTTGGCCAGGGGCTTGATGTTGCGGCTGTGCACGATCTCGTCCTTGCCGGGGATCTCTCCGGGTGCGAGTTCGCGGTCCTGCGCGGGGCCGGCGCTCTGCCGGGAACCCGTTCCCGGCGCGAGGTCTCCGGGGTCGGGGGTGGCGGCCGCCGGTCCGGCGGTGGCCAGGAGCGTAGTGAGGAGTCCGGCGGCGGCCAGGGCCACCCCCAGACTCCGGTGGCGCACTCGGACGGTGTGCAACGTGGTCACTGTGCCTCCCGTGGGGGCCCGTACGTTTCGCTCCTCCTGGGAACGGAACCTGGACCCCGGCAGTATCTTCCTCTCCATGGACATGGCAAACGCATTACTCGGCCGATTCCTGGGGGCGGCTCTGGCCGCCGCACTCCTCCTCACACTGACCGGCTGCCAGGACGACGACGGCGGCGGCGGACGGGCCGCCGAAGGCTCCGCGGTGGTCGTCGCCCCCGGCAAACCGGGCGAGAAGTCCCGCACCCTCACCCCCGAACAGGCCGCGAAGGAACGTCCCGACGACACCCCCAACGCCGCCGACCAGACCTACGTGCGGCACATGACGGAACACCACCGCCAGGCCCTGACGATGAGCGCCCTCGCCCCCGACCGGGCCTCCTCCGACGCCGTCAAACGCCTCGCCGAGCGCATCACGGCCGCGCAGCGGCCCGAGATCGGGGCCATGGAGAAGTGGCTCTCCCGCTACCCCTCGCCCGGCTCCGACGTGGCACCCCACGACCACGGCGCGATGCCCGGCATGGCCACGGAGCAGCAGATCGAGGAGCTGACCGGGGCGAGGGGCAGCGACTTCGACCGGCTCTTCCTGAAGCTGATGACCGCCCACCACGAGGGCGCCGTGAAGATGGCCGGCGAGGCGCTGGCCGGGGGCAACAACGGGGCCGTCGAGGAGATGGCCAACGAGGTGGTGGCCACCCAGACAGCCGAGATCCACCGGATGCGCGCGATGGGCTGACGGGCCGGGGCCCCGGTGTCATGCTGGGAGCACCTGCGGGAGGAGCTCCGCCGTGCTTCGTGTCGCCGTCGTCGGTTCGGGTCCCAGTGGGGTCTACGCCGCTCAGGCACTGGTCCAGCAGCGGGAGGTACCGGGCGTCCGCGTCGACGTGCTGGACCGGCTGCCGGCGCCGTACGGCCTCGTACGGTACGGGGTGGCCCCCGACCACGAGAAGATCAAGTCGCTGACCGGAAGCCTGCGGTCGGTGCTGGAGGACGAGCGGATCCGCTTCCTCGGGAACGTGGAGGTCGGCAGCGAACTCCTGTCCACCGCCGGGCTGTTGGAGCTGTACCACGCGGTGGTGTACTGCGTGGGCGCGGCGCGCGACCGGACGCTGGGCATCCCCGGCGAGGAACTGGCCGGGGTGCACTCCGCGACGGAGTTCGTGTCCTGGTACAGCGGGCACCCCGACGCCCGGCCCTTCGACCTGGCCGGGGTGCGCTCGGCCGTGGTGGTCGGGGCCGGGAACGTCGCGGTGGACGTGACCCGGATCCTGGCCCGGGGCGTGCCCGAGCTGCGGCCGACCGACATGCCGCAGCCGGCCCTGGGCGCGCTGGCGGAGAGCGGCCTGCGGACCGTGACGATGGTGGCCCGGCGCGGCCCGTCGCAGGGCAGGTTCACCACCAAGGAGCTCCGCGAACTGGGCACGCTGGCGGAGGTGGACACCCGGGTGGACCCCGCCGAGCTGGCCCTCGACCCGGCCTGCGCCGAGCCCGGCGACCCGGCCGCGGCGGCCGCCCTGCCCGCGGTGGCCCGGCGGAACGTGGAGGTGCTGCGCGGGTGGGCGCGGGCGGCTCCGGACCCCGGGGCACGGCGGTCGATCTCGCTGCGCTTCTACCTGCGCCCGGTCGAGCTGCTCGGCGGCCCGGAGGGCCGGGTGCGCGGGGTCCGCTTCGAGCGGACCGCCCCGGACGGCCGCGGCGGGGTGCGGGGTACGGGCGCGTACGAGGACCTCGACGCCGAACTGGTACTGCGCTCGGTGGGCTACCTGGGCGTGCCGCCGGCCGGGCTGCCCTTCGACGCCTCCACCGGGACGGTGCCGCACGCGGCGGGCCGGGTGCTGCGCGCGGGCCGGGCCTCGGTCGGCGAGTACGTGGCGGGCTGGATCAAGCGGGGTCCGACCGGGGTCATCGGCACCAACCGGCCGTGTGCCAAGGAGACGGTGTCCTCGTTGCTGCAGGACGCGGGCCCGCTGGCCCGGCGCGAGCTGCCGGCCGATCCGCTCACCGCCCTGCGCGCGGCCGGTCTGCGTCCCGTGGAGTGGCCGGGCTGGCTGGCCATCGAGGCGGCCGAGGAGGACCTGGGCCGCTCGCTGGGCCGCCGCTCGGTCAAGATCCCCGACTGGCCGGGCCTGCGCGCCGCGGCGGGCATCGCCTGAACCGTCCGTCCCCGAGGGACTCCCCCGCCTCGAACGCCCCCTACGCCACGGACGCGCCGGGGGCATCGGAGGCGTCGAGGGTGGAGCCGCGGGCGCCGAGCCGGGCCTCTTCGGCGGCGGCGGCACGCAGGACGCCGTCCAGGAGACCGGGGAAGAGCGCGTGGAGTTCCGTGCGGCGCAGACCGTTCATCTTGGCCGTGCCGCGGTAGGTCTGGCGCACGACCCCGCTCTCGCGCAGGACGCGGAAGTGGTGGGTGGTCGTGGACTTGGTGACCGGCAGGTCGAAGTGCGAGCAGGAGAGCTCGGCTCCGGTGGCCGCGAGATCGCGCACGATGGACAGCCGCACCGGGTCGGACAGGGCGTGCAGGACGCCTTCGAGGCGGATCTCGTCCGGCTCGGGGTGGGCCAGGGTGCGGGCGGTGTCCCGTTCCGTCATGTCCGGCTCCTCTCGTTCGGATCGGCCTCCGCCGGGCGGCGGCGGACCCCATCGTACGAGAACCGTCGTAGGACGGGTGGGGGTGCGGCGCGGGCGTGGGGAACTCCCGCGCCGCACCCGGTTCACCAGGAGCGGTGGTACTGGGCGGGCATGCGCAGTTCCCCGCCGAGTTCGGCGGCGGCGCGGCGGGCCCAGTAGGGGTCGCGCAGCAGCTCGCGGCCGAGGAGGACGGCGTCCGCCTCACCGTTGGCCAGGATCTTCTCGGCCTGCTCAGGCTCGGTGATCAGCCCGACGGCGGCCACGGGGAGCGCCGTCTCCTTCTTGACGCGGGCCGCGAAGGGCACCTGGTAGTCGGGGCCGACGGGGATCTTCGCGTGCGGGGCGAGGCCGCCGGTGGAGACGTCGAGCAGGTCCACTCCGTGCTCCAGGAGCAGGGCGGACAGCCGGACGGTGTCGTCGGCGGTCCAGCCGTCCTCGTCCAGCCAGTCGGTGGCGGAGATCCGGAAGAGCAGCGGCAGCTCCTCGGGCCACACCTCCCGTACGGCGTCGACGACTTCGAGGGCGAAGCGGGTGCGGTTCTCGAAGGAGCCGCCGTAGGAGTCGGTGCGCCGGTTGGTGTACGGGGAGAGGAACTGGCCGATCAGGTACCCGTGGGCGCCGTGGATCTCCAGGACCTGGTACCCGGCGGCCAGCGCGCGCCCGGCGGCGGCGGCGAACTGCCCGGTGACCTCCCGGATCTCCTCCACGGTGAGGGCCCGCGGCTCCGGGTCGCCCTCGGCGAACGGCACGGCGCTCGGCGCGACCGGGGTCCAGCCGTGCGCTTCGGGTCCGACGGAGCGGCCGCCCTTCCAGGGCCGCTCGGTGGACGCCTTGCGGCCGGCGTGACCGATCTGGATCCCGGGAACGGCGCCCTGGGACTTCACGAAGTCGGTGATCCGGCGCAGGGCCGCGACCTGGGTGTCGTTCCAGATGCCCAGGTCGTAGGGGCTGATGCGGCCCTCGGGGGAGATGGCCGTGGCCTCCTGGACGATCAGTCCGGTGCCGCCGGTGGCGCGGGCCGCGTAGTGCGTGAAGTGCCAGTCGTGCGCCACGCCCGCGTCGGGGCCGGCGGGCTCGGCGCTGTACTGGCACATCGGCGCCATCCAGATGCGGTTCGGCACGGTCACCGACCGCAGGGTGTAGGGCTGGAAAAGGGCGGCGAAGGCGGCGGGTGCAGCACTCATGGGGCTCTCCAGATGTCACCGGACGCGCGCCGGGACCGGCGCTAAGTACGAGGAACACCGTACTACGAAATCTCTCGTAGTACGAGACCTCCCGTACAAGCGGTCCGCCGGGGCGCCGCGCGCCGCCCGGCCGACGTCGGCGGCCGGGTGCAGACTGGCCGAAAGCCACCAGGGTGGGCGAGGGCGTCCGGAGGTGCCGGCCATGACCGACGTGCTGTTGCTCGCGGGAACGCGCAAGGGGCTGTTCATCGGCCGCCGCCGGGACGCCGGCCCCTGGGAGCTCGAAGGACCCCTCTTCAACGCCCAGGCCGTGTCCGCCGTGGCCATCGACGGACGGGGGCCCGCACCCCGGCTGCTGGCCGGCGGCGACAGCTCGCACTGGGGGCCGTCCGTCTTCACCTCCGACGACCTGGGAGCCACCTGGCGGGAACCGGCCGCGCCCGCCGTGCGGTTCCCCAAGGACACGGGCGCCTCCCTGGAGCGGATCTGGCAGCTGCAGCCCGCGGGCCCCGAGGCCCCGGACGTGGTCTACGCCGGGACCGAGCCGGCCGCCCTGTTCCGCTCCACCGACCGCGGTGCCTCCTTCGAGCTGGTGCGGCCGCTGTGGGAGCACCCGACCCGCTCCGCCTGGGTTCCGGGCGGCGGGGGCGAGGGCCTGCACACCGTGATCACCGACCCGGCCGATCCGGCGGCGGTGACGGTGGCCGTCTCCACCGCCGGGGTCTTCCGCACCCGCGACGGCGGGGCCCGCTGGGAACCGTCCAACCACGGTGTGTCGGCGGTGTTCCTGCCCGACCCGCACCCCGAGTTCGGCCAGTGCGTCCACAAGATCGCCCGGGACGCCGGGACCTCCGGCCGGCTCTACCTCCAGAACCACTGGGGCGTGTACCGCAGCGACGACGCCGGCACCGAGTGGACCGACATCGGCGCCGGACTGCCCTCCGACTTCGGCTTCGCCGTGGCCGCCCACCCCCACCGCCCCGACACCGCCTACGTCTTCCCGCTCAACGCCGACTCGGACCGGGTCCCGGCGCAGCACCGCTGCCGGGTCTTCCGCACCCGGGACGCGGGAGCCCACTGGGAGCCGCTCTCGAAGGGGCTGCCTTCCGGGGACCACTACGGCACGGTGCTGCGCGACGCCCTGTGCACCGACGACGCGGACCCGGCCGGCATCTACTTCGGCAACCGCAACGGCGAGCTGTACGCCAGCCACGACGACGGCGACAGCTGGCAGCAGCTGGCGGCCCACCTCCCTGACGTCCTGTGCGTCCGGGCCGCCGTACTGCGCTGAACGGGACCGGCTGTCGGTGTGGGCCAGTAGAGTGATCACCCATGGCAGCAAGACCGTTGAACGAGATCGTCGAGCCGGGCTGGGCCCGGGCCCTGGAGCCGGTGGCGGGGCAGATCGCCGCGATGGGCGACTTCCTGCGCGGGGAGATCGCGGCCGGGAGGACGTACGTCCCCTCCGGCGCGAACGTCCTGCGCGCCTTCCAGCAGCCCTTCGACGAGGTGAAGGTGCTCATCGTCGGGCAGGACCCCTATCCCACCCCGGGACACGCGATGGGCCTGTCCTTCTCCGTGGCGCCCGAGGTGAGCCCGTGGCCGCCCAGCCTGGACAACATCTTCCGCGAACTGCACGCGGACCTCGGCACCGGCCGGCCGCTGAACGGCGACCTGACCCCGTGGACCCGGCAGGGCGTCCTGCTGCTGAACCGCGCGCTCACCACCGCGCCCCGCAAGACCGGCGGCCACCGCGGCAAGGGCTGGGAGGCGGTCACCGAGCAGGCGATCCGAGCCCTGGCGGCGCGCGGAAAGCCGCTGGTGTCGGTGCTGTGGGGGCGCGACGCGCGCAACCTGCGGCCGCTGCTGGGCGAGCTGCCCGCCGTGGAGTCGGTCCACCCGTCCCCGATGTCCGCGGCCAACGGCTTCTTCGGCTCGCGGCCCTTCAGCAAGACCAATGAGCTGCTGGTCCGCCAGGGTGCGGAGCCCGTCGACTGGCGCCTTCCGGCGGTCAGTTGAACCTTATATGACATTGAGCTACGACATTCCATGGATAAATACGGACAGAAGCCGCCCGAACAGGCCCTGCCCGAACACCTCGTTCCGATGAACCAGTAGCATGCGGCGCCATGAGCTCCCCCACTGGGCCCGCCAACGGCCTGCCCGTACGAATGCCGCGACCCCGCCAGACCGGGCGGCACCGCCGGCCCGAGCCCGCGGTGGCGCCCGAGGGCGCGCCCGCGCTGGTGCTCGCCGTGCCCGGTGCCCCCTCCGCCGCCTCGCGCGGCCTCGCGGAAGAGATCATCAGCATCGGCCGCTCCGAGCTGCCCGGCCTGGACGCCCGGATCGGGTACCTCGAAGGTGACGACGCCGAGGGGGCCGAGTTCCCCTCGCTCTCCGGCGTGCTGACCGCCGTCGCGAACGAGCGGACCGCGCGCGCCGAGTTCGCGCGCGCCGCCGGGCACGAGGTGCCCGCGCCGACCGGCCCCGACGCCGTGGTCGTGCCCCTGCTGGCCGGCCCCGACGGCGACCTGCTGCGCCGGGTCCGCCAGGCGCTGATGGACTCCTCCGCCGCCGCCGAGCTGGCCGACGTACTCGGTCCGCACCCGCTGCTCGCCGAGGGCCTGCACGTGCGGCTCTCCGAGGCCGGTCTGGCCCGCGCCGACCGGGCCCGGCTGTTCACCGTGGCCACCGCGGCCGACGGCATCATCCTGGCCACCACCGGCGGTGAGGAGGCCGTCCAGGCCGCCGGGATCACCGGCATGCTGCTGGCCGCCCGCCTCGCGGTGCCCGTGATCGCCGCCGCCCTGGACCAGGAGGGCTCGGTGGCCGCCGTCGCCGCCGAGCTCCGCGGCTCCGGCTCCGCACAGCTGGCCCTGGCGCCCTACCTGATCGGCCCCGAGGCCGCCGAGGGGCTGCTGGACACCGCCTGCAAGGAGGCCGACTGCGCCGCCGCCGAGGTGCTCGGTGCCTACCCGGCGCTCGGCAAGCTCGCCGTCGCCCAGTACAGCGCCGCCCTCGGGATCACGCTGGGCGCCGCCGCGCACTGAGGTCCCGTACGACACCGCGAGGGCCCGCCCCGGATCCGGGGCGGGCCCTCGCGGTGTCCGTGGACCGTCGCCGGGCCCACGGCTCCGGGGTCAGCCGAAGACCACGCAGGAGGCCGCCGGTACGGCCACGGAACCGGCGCGGCGCGGATGCCCGGTCAGCGGGTCGACCTCGAACCAGGTGACGTCGCCGGAGCGCTCGTTGGCCGCGTAGAGCCGGCGCCCCGAAGGATCGGCCGCGAGATCGCGCGGCCAGTGGCCGCCGCAGGCGACCGTGCCGGTGAGCTGCGGCTTCTCCGGGCCTCCGGCGAGCGAGAAGGTCACGAGGGTGTCGGCGCCGCGGACGGCGGCCCACACGAAGCGCCCGTCGGACGAGGCCACGATCGCGGAGGGGTAGGCCCGCGCGGCCCCCGGAGCGCCCGCTGAGGCGACCGGAACCTCGCCGACCGGTTCCAGGTGCCCGGAGAGCGCGTTCCAGCGGCAGACGGTCAGCTGCGGCTCCAGCTCGTGCAGTACGTAGACCACCTCGCCCGACGGGTGGAAGGCGAGGTGGCGCGGCCCGGTGCCGGCGCGCAGCACGGCCTCCCCGTGCACGCGCAGCGCGCCGGCGGCCGGGTCGAGCGCGCAGATCCGTACCGAGTCGGTGCCCAGGTCCACGCTCAGCACCCACCGGCCGGTGGGGTCGGGCAGCACCTGGTGGGCGTGGGGCGCCTCCTGCCGGTCGGTGTCGGGGCCGGTGCCCCGGTGGGTGAGGACGGAGGCGGGCCCGTGGAGGGCGCCGTCCGGGCCGAGCGGCAGACTGCTGACGCTGCCCGAGCCGTAGTTGGCGGTGAGCAGCCGGCGCCCGGCCGGGGCGAGGTGGGTGGGCCCGGAACCGCCGACCCGGACGGGCGCCCCCAGGGGGGCCAGCCCCCCGGCCACGGGGCGGAACGCCGCCGCCAGGCCCCGTTCGGTCTCGCCGACCGCGTAGAGCACGCCGGTGCCCCGGTCGAGCGCGAGGTAGGAGGGGTCCGGCAGGGAGCGCTCGGCCGCCAGCGGGGTCAGCGCCCCGGTGGCCGGATCCACGGCCGCGGTGGTGATGCCGCGGCCGCCCCCCGAGGTGAACGAGCCGATGTAGGCCCGGTGTCCGCCGCTGTGGTCCGTGCTGTCCGCGTCGTCCACGGGTGCCCCTTCTCCGCCGTTCCGGATCCGTACGGGCCGACCGTAACAGAAGGTCTAGACCAAATCCTCGCCCCTGGCGCGTTCCTGGGCACCGGCGTGGTGCACGTACGCGGTGGCGCTCGGCCGGTCCTCGTAGGTCCGGTGGAAGACCGGGGTCGCCGCACCGGAGATCGGCGGGACGATCCAGGACCAGTCCGCGCCCACCTCGCGCCCCTTGCGCTCCTCCCGTTCCAGGTGGGAGAGGAACCGCCGGGACTCGGTGTGGTGGTCGGCGATGGTGACCCCCGCCTCGTCGAAGGAGTGCAGCACGGCCCGGTTGAGCTCGACCAGGGCGCGGTCCTTCCACAGCGAGCGGTCGCTGGTGGTGGCCAGGCCGAGCCTGCGGGCCACGGCCGGCAGGAGGTTGTAGCGGTCGGTGTCGGCCAGGTTGCGGGCGCCTATCTCGGTGCCCATGTACCAGCCGTTGAAGGGGGCGGCCGGATAGTGCACCCCGCCGATCTCCAGGCACATGTTGGAGATGGCGGGAACGGCGTGCCAGCGCAGGTCCCAGTCGCCCCAGTCGTCGTGGCGGTCCGGATGCCGGATCGGCACCTCCAGCACGGCGTCGGCGGGGGTGTCGAACCAGCGGGGCTTGTCGTCGACGCCCTGGACCACGAGCGGGAGGAGGTCGAAGGGGGTGCCGGCACCGCCCGCCCAGCCGTGCCGCAGCAGGGCCTCGGTCAGCGGGGCGTTGCGGGCGTCCCCGACGGTGATGGAGTGGTGGTCGCCGTAGCCCGCGTAGCGCACCAGCTGCTCGTTCCAGATCAGCGGGCCGGGGCGGTCCGGGGCGTCCGGGGCGAAGACCGTGATCGTGGGGCGGATCCGGCCGCCGTTGGTGGCCTCGCGCAGGTGCTCGAAGCACTCGTCGGCTATGTCCTCGGCCTCGGTGAGCGCGCGGCGGTCGCGCACGCGCAGCGAGTTCCAGTAGAGCCTGCCTATGCAGCGGTTGCTGTTGCGCCAGGCCACGCGGGCACCGTGGACCAGTTCCAGGGGGGTGTGCCGGTAGGTGCCGGTGTCCGCGAGCTCCGCCCGTACCTCGGCGAGGCGGGCCCGCGGATCGCCCGCCTCCGGATTCTCCCGGTGGAAGAGCCGGATGAACTCCTCGGCTTCTTCCCACACCTGCGCGGCGCTCGCGTACTGCTGGAGAATTTCCATTCCGACCGGTTACCCCCTGTCCGACCAGATCCACCCTGTACGTGCCGGATGAATGGGCAATAAACAATCACCCGTTGTACATGTCGCAGGTCAGTGCAGTGAGCGGAGCAGGCAGGGAACACTCGTCCGAGTGGTCTTCGCCCGTTGGCCTGCGGTGGGGCTCCGGCGGTCGTACTATCCGCCGCAGCCTCAGTCGCAGGGACGGGTCATGAACAGGGCGCGCTCCCCCGCCGCGGGCGTGCCGTCATAGAGGGCCGTGTCCAGGCCGCAGAGGGTGAATCCCATGCGCCGGTAGGCGTGGACGGCGGGCGTGTTGACGCTGCTGACCTCCAGCCAGAGGTGCGCGGCACCCCGTTCGCGGGCGAACCCGGCGGCGAGGTCCATGAGGGCCCGGCCGATCCCCCGGCCCCGATGGCCGGGGGCGACCTCGATGTCCTCGACCGTGAGCCGCCGGTTCCAGGAGGCGTAGCCGACGGCGGCGAAACCGCACAGGACCCCGCCGTCCAGGGCGACGAAGGTCCGGGCGTCCTCGTCCCCGTCCCCGCTGTCGCCGTCGCCGTCGCCGTCGCCGTCGGGGAGGTCCGCGTCGCCCTCGTCGGGCGGGAACACCTTGTGCAGCGGCGGATCGACGGGGACCTCCCGGACGGCGAAACCGTCCTCGGAACCGATCACCTCGAACACGGTGTCCGTGTGGAAGGACCCGTCGAGGGCCTCCATCGCCTTCCGGTCCCCGGGCCTGGCGGTGCGGTACTGGAGCGTCATGCCCCGACGGTAGCCAGCGGGGCGCGCGGGTCGGTGCGCAGGGGCGCGGCGAGGGCCGTCAGGGCCTCCTCCAGGCCGTGGAGGTGGGCCAGCGCGGGCTCTGCCGCGGCCGGGCGGGGCGCGGTCCGCGGGGCGGCCGGACCGGCGGTGCCCTGCGGGGCGGTGAGCGCCTCGACGGCCGCCTCCACGCGCCAGCAGGCGGCGGCGAGCCGGGCGTCGTGCGAGGCCTGCGGGTCGGCGGCGACGGCCACGAGCCCGCGCACCTCGCGGGCGCAGTCGTCGAGCAGCGCCAGCACCTGCCGGGCGCGGGCCTTGCGGGCGCGCAGCGGGCTCAGCGGATGGACCAGCGGCGCGAGGGCCATCCGCACCCGGCCCAGCAGCAGCTCCAGCTCGGCGGCGTGGGGGGCGGGATCGGCGTCCGGGTCGCCCGCGAGCCGGTCGAGGGAGGCCGCGGTGGACGCCCGTACGCAGTGCAGCGCGCGCTGGATCCAGGCGTCGTTGGCCGCGTGCGTGGTGACCGGGAGGACCAGGACCACGGCGAGCGACGCGCCCAGGGCGCCGACGGCCGTCTCCTGGAAGCGGAGCAGCAGCAGGCCGGGGTGCAGGACGCCGAGGAGCCCGTAGAGCAGACCGGCCATGACGGTGACGAAGAACATCATCCAGGAGTACGAGGGCGCGGCCGTGTAGAAGATGCCGAAGACGCAGACCGCGACCAGGGCGGCGGTGGGCGCGGGCGCTCCGTGCAGCGGTACGGCGATCAGGAGCCCGGCCGCGATGCCGATGACGGTTCCCAGCACCCGGCGGAACCCGCGCACCAGGGTCTCGCCGCGCGAGGCGGTGTTGACGAAGATCCACCAGGCGGTGCCGACGGCCCAGTACCAGCGGTCCTCGGACAGCGCCTGGCCGACGGCGAGGGCGAAGCCGCAGGCGGCGGTGGCCTGGAAGGCCTGCCGGGTGGTGGGGCGGGCCAGGCCGGTGCCGGGCAGGCCCGGCGGGGCGGCCGGGGGCGGGGTGCGGCGCTCGATGGGCCACAGGACGAAGCGCGCGGCCCCTGCGGACAGCAGCGCCAGTCCGACGGCCGCGAACAGCTCCGGGAGCTGGGCGGGCACGGCGTGCAGGAACTGGGTGACGAAGAACATCATGAAGGCGAAGACGCCGAGGGCGTGGCCGCGCGGTCCCCAGCGGCGGGCGTACACCCCGGCGAAGACCACGGCGAGGAAGCCCGCGTCCCGGGCCTGCGGCATCCCGTGCAGGGTGGTGGCCAGCGCCAGGACCGGGAATCCGGCGGCGGGCAGCAGGGCGGTGGTCACCCGCTGGGCGCGCACGTCCGCGTCGAGGACGGTGAACAGGGCCAGCAGGGCGGCGAGTCCACCGGTGATGGAGGCGGTCAGGGAGAGCCCCGCCAGTTCGGCCGCGACGACGGCGAGTCCCACGCCGACGACCGCGCGCAGTGAGTTCCTGAGTCTGGTGCGCCCCGGGTCCGGAGCCACGAACATTCTCTTCACGGCGGTGTGCCGCCCCCCTTGCGATGGAGCACGCCGGGCCGCCTGCCGCCCGGGGGTGGTGGGCGGTGTGGGGGCACGGCGAAGGCGCCACGGTCCGGACCGGCCTCGTTGCCGTCCGGCGCTGCGTGGCGCCGTAAGTACATGGATACGCCACAGATAACCATCCGGAGGCCCACTGGCTCAAGCGGGCCCCCCGCCACTGGGCCATTGGCACAGCCCGAGCGGCCGGAAATCGACCGGGATGCGGCCGGCGGACCAGGACGGCCCGAGGGCGGGTACGTTCGGCCGTACGGGGTGCGGCTCTGGCCACAGAGGCTGCGACGGGGGCCGTGCCCCGGCGGGCCGCGCGCGGGCGTCGGACGGGGCTGTCGGTCGGGGCTGTCGGTCGGGGGCGTCAGCCGGTGTTGGGCACCACGGCGGTGAAGAGGGCTCCGTCGGGGTCGCGCAGGGTGACCGAGCGGCTGGTGCCCGTGGTGTGGACCGGGGAGGCGACGGTCCCGCCGAGGGCCGTCGCCCGCTCGACGGCGGCTTCGAGGTCGGGGACGTGGAAGTGGGTGTGCCAGCGGGGGCGGACGTGCGGGTCGGGGTCCGCCTCGACCGCGCCGCCGGTGATCCGGGCGACGGTGTCCCGGCCGTGCCGCAGGACCACGCGGTCGTGCTCGTAGGAGACGGTGCAGCAGCCGGGACTGTCGTCGGCCCAGTCCAGGACCTGTCCGTAGAAGATCGCGGCGGCGAAGGCGTCGCGGGTGCGCAGTTCGAGCCAGGCGGGGGCGGAGCCCCGTCCCACGCTCCAGTCGGGGATGACCCCGCCCTGCCAGAAGCCGAAGACGGCGCCGTCGGGGTCGGCCGCCAGGGCGGCGCGGCCCGTACCGAAGGGGAGCGGGCCGACGGCCACGGTCGCGCCGCGTTCGCGCACGCGCGCGGCGGTCACGTCGGCGTCGTCGACGGCGAAGTACGGGGTCCAGCCCACGGGGAGACCGGGCGAGGGGGCCGGCGCGCCGATGCCCGCGACGGGGGTCCCGTCCCGGAAGGCGACCGAGAGGCCGTCCCCGGTGTCGCGGAACTCCCACCCCATCACCGAGGCGTAGAAATCCTGGCCCGCGGGGAGGTCCCGGGTCATCAGGCTGACCCAGCAGGGCACGCCCGCGAGCTCATGGCTGGATGTCGACACCGGTCCCACGTCTCCTCTGCCGCGCGGCGTACGGAACCGGCCCACCGTAGCCCTGCCGGGCCGTGGGGACGGTGAGGCTCGGCAGCGCCCGCCCGATCGGACGCAGCGCGCCGGGCGGGTGGCCGGGGGCGGCGGAGCGGGCCGGGTGGGGGGAGTCGGGGCGGCGTGGGGGTGCCGACCGGTTTCGAGGCGGGCATACCTTTCATACGTGCGGACATGTGCGCGCTCGGCCTTGGGTTGAAGGGATCATCCGGTGGCGTTTCCTCACATTCCTCAGATCGGCGGACGCGAAGCCTCCGCCCCGTGCGCGACCGCGTGGGCGGTGGGCGTGGTGATGGTGGTGACTCCTTGTCCGGCACGGGAGGCGCACCGAGTACTGGCCGCCGCGGCCGCGGCGGCGCACATCGGCGTCGAGGGGCTGGCGGCGGCGATGGCCGCCGCGGCGTGGGGCGTGAAGGCGCCCAAGGGGGTGGAGCGGGCCCTGCGGCGGGCCGTCGAGGCGGCCCGGACGGCGGGGGCCGACGGCGCCGGGGCGGGGACCGCTCCGGCCCGGCCGCTGGTACCGAGCCGGGAGCGGACGCGGGAGGCCCTCGGCCGCTTCCGGGGATGCCGGGCATGGCTGTGGGCCGACCCGGCGGACGCGGACGCCCGCCGGGCGATGGACGACGCCATGTACACGCTGTGCGTCCTGATGGGCCGCCCCACGGCGCACGAGGCGCTCCGCGCCGCGGAACTCCGCCTCGCGGACGGCGCCCACCACGCTCCGCGGGGACGGGACGAGACCGGCCTCGCCGTCTGACCCGCCGGTCCGGGTCGCCGGTCCGGGTCGCCGGTCCGGGGCCGCAGACGGGGACGCCCCGGACCGGACGCCCCGGACCTCCGTCAAACCTCCCGAGCGGCGGATTCCCCCGGTCGGCCGAAGTCCGGTGGCCGCTCGGCCGATCGGGGGCTCTCATGGGACAGCGGGCGGTTTTCCGCCCACCCACGCAAGCGCGGAAAGGCGTCCTCATGTACGAAATGCGCGCTGAATCCCCGGACGGCCGGGGTGAACTCCTGTGGCACGTCCTCGCCAAGGATCCTTCCTCCGGCACCCTCTGCGGCCGGCTCGCCCCGCCACCGCCCGCCGTCCCCGCCATATCCGTCGAGACGACCGGCGAACGCTACTGCGCGCCCTGCATGACGGCCTTCCGCTCCGCGGTGCAGGCCCATGCCGACAACGCCCTGAGCCCCGAAGCCGCGTAGCCGGCCGCCCGGCGCGTCCGCCGCACCCGGCGCGCGCCGCACCCGTCGAGCCCCCACGGGCCCGGACACCGGAGGTCCCCGGTGTCCGGGCCCCCTGCGTGCGCCGTCGTCCCCGGTTCAGGCGTCGTCGGGGACGTGGAGGTGCAGTACGCAGATGTCGTCGCGGTGGCGCGGCCGCAGGGCGGCGAGGGTCCGGGCGAGGGTTTCGCCCCGGCCCTCGCGCACGAGGCGCAGGGCGGTGTCGGCGAGCCGGGCGAGGCCGGTCCCGATGTCCTCCCCCGGGTCCTCCACGAGGCCGTCGGTGTACAGCAGCAGGTGGTCCCCGGGCAGCAGATCGGTCGCGGACTGCCCGTACCGCGACCCGAAGGCGGCGCCGAGCAGGGCGCCCTTCGGCTGCGGGAGGTAGTCCGCCCCGTCGCCGCGGATCAGCAGGGGCGGCAGGTGCCCGGCCCGTACCCAGGTCAGGCGCCGGTCCGAGGGCCGGTAGCGGCCCATCACCATGGTGGCGGTGGCCGTGCTGCTCCCGGATTGGTCGGCGGCGGTGTGGAGCAGCAGCCGGTTGAGCCGGTCCAGGACGTCGGGCAGCGCCGACCCCGTCACGGTCATCCCCTTGGCGGTGAACCGCAGCTGGGCCATGGTGCCGACGGCCGGCAGCCCGTGGCCCGCGACGTCCCCGACGACGAACAGGGCGCTGTGGTCGGGGAGTTCGATGGCGCTGTACCAGTCCCCGCCGACGTTGATCCCGCTGTCGGCGGGCGCGTAGGCGACGTCGACGCAGAGGCCGGCGAGTTCCAGGGACTGTTCGGGGATGGGCAGCAGGGTGTTCTGGAGGCTGGCGGCGAGCGCACGCTCCGCTTCGAACCTGCCGCGCTGGACGAGGACGTCGCGTTCGCTCTCCAGCAGGGCGAGCTCGGCGTCCTGCCGGGCGGTGACGTCCTGGAGGAGTCCGTGGACCTCGACCGGGTGGCCGTCGGCGTCCGTCTGTGCCTCGGCGACCATCCTGACGTGACGCACTCCGCGGGGGGTGTTGATGCGGAAGGCCTCGTCGACGGACTCGCCCCGGCCCAGCAGCCGGGCGACGGCCGCGCTCACGGCGGGCCGGTCCGCCGTCGGCAGGTGGTGGGGCAGGTCCTCCAGCCGGACCGGCCCCAGGGCGGGGTCGCGGTCGAAGATCGCGTAGACCTGCTCGGACCAGACGGCGGTCCGCGCCACCGGGTTCCAGCCCGCCCAGCCGAGGTTGCCCAGCCGCTGCATGTCCGCCAGGCGGCGGACCTCCCGCTCGTCGCCGTCGTGGCGGAGCCAGGAGACGACCAGGTGCTCCCCCAGCACGGTCGCCCGGACCGAGTACACGGACCGCTTCGGGACGCCCGCGAGCACCTCCTCGTAGGTGAACGGCTCGCCCTCGTACGGCCTCCCCGTCGTCAGCGCGTCCAGGTAGCCCTCCCACACGGCGGTGCCCGCCACCGTCGGATACGTCTCCAGCACGCGCAGGCCCACGAGCTCCCGGCCCCGGCGTCCGGCCACGTCGGCCGAGTCCGGGGCGGCCGCGTCGATCCGGTAGTCCTCCACTTCGCCGTCGGCCCCGCGCAGTGGGGTGAGGAGGACCGCGGGGCCGGACAGGGCGTCGAGGATCCCCTGGACGGCGTCCGGCCCGGCGGGGGCCCCTCCGGGCTCCGCCCCGTCGCCGGGCGGGGTGGGACCGGGGCGGCGTTCGAACGTGCGCAGCAGGCCCCCGCAGAGCCGTACGGCGCGCCGCAGCAGGTCCCTGGCGGGCGGGTCGAAGGGCTCCGGCCCGGTCCGCAGGAAGCCGATGACGGCCCCGGGCGCACCGTCGCGGGACATGGGCAGCCAGGCGCGCGCGGGCCAACGGCCCGGTGGGCCGATCAGCGGGTGGCGCCGGGCGTCGCGGACCGGATCCTCCAGCCACACCGGCTCGCCGTCGGCGAGGGCCTGGAGGGCGGCGAGCCCGCCGAACGGCGGGACGCGGCGCCACTGGCCGGCCACCACCTCGCCCACACCGGCGTGGCCCACCAGCTCCAGGGCGCCGCCGGAGGTGGCCACGTAGATCATCACGCCGTCGAGGTCCGGGACCTCCGTCGGGGCCAGCTCCCCGCGGAGCAGCTCGGCGACGTCGTCGCCGGTGCGCGCGCCCACCAGCCCTTCGGCCAGCCGGGCCAGGACCGTGGCGGCGGCCGCCGGACCGGGGGTCCCACGGGTACGGACGGACGGCGTGGCCGGCGTCGGCGGGGGCGCATCCGATCCGGACGGCGGCGGGGTGCCCGCGCCCGCCCGGCCCAGGGTGATCCAGCACTCTTCCAGGACGCTCCGGCCCCGCCGTGCGGCGCGCTCCAGGAGCAGTTCGTGGGCGGCCTCGGCCGAGATCCCCAGCCGGCCCATGAGCACGCCTTCGGCCCGCTCCACCACGACCGCGGTCGCGATGACGCCCTTCAGGTCCACGATCTCCGCGCGCAGCCTGGCAACGGTCCTGGCCAGCGCGAGGACCTCGGGTGCCGTGCCCTCGCCGACGGAGTCGGCATCGCCGTCCATGCCACGAGCATGGCACGGGGCGCCCGGCGGTGGCCCGCCGGTCAGGCGGGCCGGCGCCGACCGCCGAGCCCGTACGGGGGGGTACGGGCTCCGGTCGCCGGGGTCCGGAGCGGCGGCGACCATGAAAGGGTGCACGGCGCATCGGTGGACGTTCTGGTCGCGGGCGCGGGCCCGGTGGGGCTGACCGCGGCGATCGAGCTGCGTCGGCGCGGGGTCGGCTGCCGGCTCGTGGACCGGCTGCCGGAGCGGATGCCGTATGCGAAGGCGGTGGGCATCCAGCCGCGCACGCTTGAACTGTGGGACCGGATGGGGCTGGTGCGGGCCGTGCTGGACGCCGCGATTCCGATGCGCGGGCAGCTGGTGTACGTCGACGGCCGGGAGCGGGACCGGTTGGAGCTGGCGCTGCCGCCCGACGTCCCCTACGGTTTCGCCGCGCTGCCGCAGAACGAGACCGAGCGGCTCCTGGAGGAGTTCCTCGCCCGTTTCGACACCCGGATCGAGCGGCGCACCGAACTGGCGTCCTTCGCGCAGGACACCGACGGGGTGACCTGCCGGCTCGTCGGACCGGACGGCGAGGAGGAGGTGCGCGCCCGGTTCCTGGTGGGGTGCGACGGGGCCCACAGCACGGTCCGCAAGGGGCTCGGCCTCACCTTCGAGGGCGGGGCGTTCCCCGAGGAGTACATGCTGGCCGACGTGGTGGTGGACTGGGACCTGCCCCACGCGTACGGGGTCCGGTCCCTGCACCACGATGCCAGCGGCGCCCTGGACGACCTGCTGGTGTGCATTCCCCTGCCGGGTCCGGGCCGGTACCGGGCATCGATGCTGGTGCCGCCGGAGCTGTCCTCCCCGTCGGTCGGCGAGGACGGGGTGGCACACGGCCTGGAGGGCGGCCGGGCTCCCGGGCTGTCCCATGTGCAGGCGGTCCTGGACCGTCTGTCGCCGCAGCCGGTGACCGCCTCCGACCTGCGCTGGTCCTCGGTCTTCCGGATCAGCCACCGGATCGTCGACCGGTACGGGGACGGGCGGGTCTTCGTCGCCGGGGACGCGGCGCACATCCATCCCCCGACCGGCGCGCAGGGCATGAACACCGGGATCCAGGACGCCTGGAACCTGGCGTGGAAGCTGGCCCTGGCCGTCGGGGGGACCGCGCACCCGCGGTTGACGGCCAGTTACGACGCCGAGCGCCGGCCGGTCGGCGAGGAGGTCGTCGGGCGGACCGTGCGGCACGCCAACCAGGGGGTGCCGGCCCTTGCCGGGGACCTGACCACCGTACTGATGCGCGAGGCGCAGCTGCTCGTCGGCTATCCGGACAGCCCGCTCGTGCGCCCTGCGGATCCGGACGGCACCGGCCCCGCTCCGCGCCCCGGCGATCGCGCTCCCGACTGTGACGGGCTGGTCGGGCGCATCGAGAACCGGCCCGTCCGCCTGTACGAGCTGTTGCGGGGCAGCGAGCACGTGCTGCTGCTCTGCGCCGACGGCCCGCAGGCCCCTTGCGTCCCCGAACTCGCCGCTCTGACCGGCGGGTTGCCCGCGGGACGGCTCACGGCGTACGCGGTCCTCACCGAGGGCGGGACCGCGCCCGCCTGGGCCCCGATGCCGGTGTACCTCGACGGGCTCGGCGAGTTCCGCCGGGTGTACGGGGTCCGGGAGCCGACCGCCTTCGTGGTCCGGCCGGACGGCCACCTCGGGGCCCGGCTGTGCCCGCCGGCGGCCGGGGAGCTGTCGGCGTACCTGTCGGGGGTGTTCGGAAGCTGAGCCACCGGGGCCGGGCCACCGGGGCCGGGTCACCGGGTCGCGGTCCTAGGGACTCTCCGCGACGGCGGCCGGGGCCGGAACCCGGCGGACGACGGCGGCCATCCCCGCGGCGCCCAGCACCGCCAGCAGGGCGGCCGCGCGCAGGACGGTCTCGATGGCGGAGCCGTCCGAGGCGGCCCCCGCGACGGAACCGCTGATCACCTCCAGGACGGTGGAGGCGACGGCCACCGCGACGGCCCCCAGCAGGACGAGGGAGGTCAGCACGAGACCGGAGGCCGCCGCGAGGCGGCCGGGCGGGACGTAGGACTGGGTGGCCACGTTGGTCAGTGCCCAGCCGAGGCCGACGCCGACGCCGACCACCGCGAACACGGCGGTGTAGACGACGAGCGAGTTCACCAGCGTCAGGACGAACAGGCTGACTCCGCTCAGCAGCATCCCGGCGGCCATCAGCCGCTCGGGGCGCACGCGCAGGGCGAGGTGGCCGGACCAGTAGCTGGCGGCTCCGGCGCCGACCGACAGGGCCAGGAAGATCAGCCCGGAGTCGAGGGGCGAGAGCCCGCGCGCCTGCTGGAGGTAGAGGGCCGAGAACACGGCGACGAGGCAGTACACGACGTTGGACAGGGATCCGGCGAGGGTGACGGCGACGAAGGGGCCGTTGTGCAGGAGTTCGAGGTCCAGCAGGGGCTGCGGGCTGCGCCGCTCGATCAGGACGAACACGGTCAGCAGGACCGCGCCGCCGACGAAGCAGCCCAGGGTCGCCGCGGAGCCCCACCCCCAGTTCGCGCCCTGGTCCACGCCGGTCATCACGGCCGTCAGGCCGCCCGCGAGGGTCACCACGCCGGGCAGGTCCAGGCCGCGTCCGGCCTCCTCGTCCCGGGTCTCGGGGACGTAGCGCAGCAGGAGCAGGGCCGCGGCGAGGGCGAAGGGCACGTTGAGCAGGAACACGGCGCGCCAGCTGACGTGTTCGGCGAAGGCCCCGCCGACGAAGGGTCCCAGGGCGGTCCCGATGGCGCTGAAGGCGAGGACGGTGCCGACGGCGCGGCCCTGCCGTTCGTCCCGGAAGTACGCGGTGACCACGGCGACGGACACGGGAAGGACCAGTGCGGCGGTACACCCCTGGACGAAGCGTCCGGCGGTGAGCCAGGCCGTGTTCTGCGCGGCGGCGCACACCACCGAGACGAGGGCGAAGCCGGTGAGCCCGCAGACGAGGATCCGCCGTCTGCCGAAGAGGTCGGCAGCCCGGCCGCCGGTGACCATCAGGGCGCCCAGGGTCAGCATGTAACCGCTGACCAGCCACTGGAGGTTGGTGGTGGGGGTGTCGAACTCGCGCCCGATGACGGGGAGCATCAGGTTGAGGGCGAACCAGTCCATCTGGACCAGGAGCATCGAGATCGCGGCGGCCGCGATCACCGCCCGGTCCCGGCCGTGGAACAGCCCGCGCCCGCCGCCCGTCCCGTTCGCCTTCGCCATGCCGTCCTCCCCCGCCCTACGTCTCGTCCGCGGTCGGCACGCAGAGCACCGGGACGGGCGAGAGGTGCAGCAGCTTGTGCGGGGTGGAGCCGAGGAGGGCGCCGCGGATCGGGCTGTCGCCCCAGGTGCCGACGATGATGACGCGGGCGTCGTGGCGTTCGGCGGCGTCCAGCAGCGCCTGGGCGGGTTTGTCGTCGACCACCTCCACGGTGGAGGGGACCCCGGCCTCGTCGGCGGCCCCGACGGCCCGCGCGAGGGCGCTGCGGCCGGCCTGGAGGACGGCCTCGCGGTGGGCCCGGTACTCCTCGCCGGTGGCTCCGGGCGCGGCGGCTCCGTAGACGAGGACCAGCGGTTCCCCGAAGGCGGTGGCGACCTCCAGCGCCACGTGCAGGGCGCGTTCGGCGCCGGGGGACTCGTCGTAACCCAGGACCACGGACATCCGGCCTCCTCAGGACTTCCTGCCGCGTACGAGGGCCGGGTCGACCACGCTCCGGCGCTCCTGCCAGAACCTGCCGTCCCGGATCCGCCAGAAGCACATGAGGAGGAAGCCGGCGACGGCGATCCCGATGCCGATGACGAGGGGCGGGCCGAGGCCGAACCAGGAGATCCCGCCCGCGGAGTTCGCCGGGTTGGACATGTCGCCCACGGACTCCACGAGCAGCCAGGTCAGCAGGCCCGCGCCGACCAGCGGGCCGAGGCCGATGAGGAGGAAGTTGTGCGCGCTCTCCAGCAGGTGGCGGCGGTAGTAGACGGCGCAGGCCACGCCGGTGAGGGCGTAGTAGAAGGCGATGAGCAGGGAGAGCGCGGTGAGGGAGTCCAGGAGGGCGTTCTCGCTGATCTGGTTGACGGCCAGGTACCAGGCGATGGCGATGGCGGCGACCCACCAGGTGCTCACGTCGGGCGTGCGGAAGCGGGGGTGGATGTGCGCGAGGTGGTGCGGCAGGGCGTGCCGGCGGGCCATCGACAGGGCGGTCCGGGAGGCGGGGATGATCGTCGTCTGGGTGGAGGCGAGGGCGGAGGTGCAGACGGCGAGGAGCACCATCCAGTCCCAGCCGCCCATCACCTCGTGCGCGAGGACGGCGAAGAGGGCCTCTTCCTCGCCGGCGTTCTCGGCGAGGAACTGCGTACCGGCGTAGGCGACGACGGCGTAGCCGACGGACAGGTAGGTCACCAGGAGGACGATGGTGGACCAGATGCCCGCCTTGCCGGGCGCGGTGGCGGAGTCCTCGACCTCCTCGGTGAGGTTAACGGCCGACTCCCAGCCCCAGTAGATGAAGACGCCGAGCAGCAGTCCCCCGGTGAGCGCGGCGCCGCCGGCGCCGAAGGGGTTGAGCCAGCTCAGGGAGGGCGGGATGCCTCCGAGGGTGCTGGTGCCGGCGTAGACGCGGTAGAGGGCGACCACGGCGAACGCGAGCAGGAAGAAGACCTGGGCGAGGATCAGGACGTCCTGGAGCCGGGCGGACATCTCGGTGCCGATGACGCAGACGGCGGTCATCGCGAGGATCACCAGGACGCTCAGGCCCTGCCGGACCAGCTGGTTGGCGGCCAGGCCGTCGAGCCCGGCGGCGAGCAGGCCGAAGTGGACGGCGACGTCCGCGAGGGAGCCGATGACGAGTACGCCGGTCATGGTGATGGCCCAGCCGCCGAGCCAGCCCGCCCAGGGGCCCATGGCGCGGGTCACCCAGGAGAAGGTGGTGCCGCAGTCCTGGTCGACCTTGTTGAGGTAGTAGAAGGCGGCGGCGATCAGCAGCATGGGGACGAAGGACGCGAGCATCACGCCCGGCGCGTAGACGCCGACGAGAGCCACGATCGGTCCGATGACGGCGGCCAGGGAGTAGGCCGGCGAGGTGGAGTTCAGACCGATGACGAGGGCGTCGAGGAAGCCGATGGCGTTGGCCTTCAGGCTCGCGTCGGCGTCGGGGAGGGTGCTGCCCGGTGCGCCGTGGTCGCCGTCGTCCATGTACGCATCGTCACGCACCCGGCCCGGCCGCGCGAGGCGGACGGGCCCGGCCGGGGGCGTGCGGTGCCGCGGTTCAGGGGCGGGTGTTCCACCCGGCCACGACCGGAAGTCCGTGTTCCGTGGACAGCACGCTGACCGTGCCGGTGCGCAGCAGGAAGAGCCGGCCGTCCTCGGGGGGCAGGCCGAGGTAGCGGGCGGTCAGGACGCGCAGGAAGTGTCCGTGGGCGACGAGCACCACGTCGCCCCGGTCCTCGCGCAGCGTCGCGGCGGCCCGCGCCAGCACGCGGTCCGCGCGGGCGCCTACCTGGGCGGCGCTCTCCCCGGGGTGCTCGGCGTCGCCCTGCGGGACCCCGTCGGTCCACAACGACCAGTGGGGCACGGTCCGTTGGATCTCGACGGTGGTGACGCCCTCGTAGCCCCCGTAGTCCCATTCGTGGAGGTCCGGGTCGGGGACCCCGTCGGGGAGTCCGGCGAGATGGGCGGTGGCCACGGCCCGGCTCAGCGGGCTGGTCAGCACCAGGGCGGGTTTCCGGTCGTGGAAGAAGGGGGCCAGCGAGATGGCCTCCTCCACCCCGCGCGCGGTCAGCGGCACGTCGGTGAGGCCCGTGTGCCGCCCGTTCGCGCTCCAGGCCGTCTCCCCGTGGCGCACCAGCAGAAGATCACTCATGCTCCGGACCCTAGCTCGATCTCCGGCTCCGTCACAGGCTCACGGCCCGGCGGGCAGGGGCCGGGCCGCCCGCCCGGGGCCGGTCGAACTTCCCCGTCCGCTCCCGCATGTCGCCTTCCGCCGGACCGGGGGCCGTGTCAGTGTCGGGCGTCATGGACGTGAACACCCTCAGCCCCCTCCCGCGTGCCGCACGGGCCGGGGGCTGAGGGGTGGACGCGCGGGCGCTGCGGCCTTCCCTGACGGCGCTCATGCTCGCCCTGACCGCGGTCACCGGCCTGATCGAGGCGGTGAGCCTGCTCGCCCTGGGGCCGGTGTTCACGGCGATGCAGACCGGCAACGTCCTCTTCCTGGCCTTCGGGGCGGCCCATCAGGGGAACCTGCCCTCGCTGCCGGCCGCCGTCTCACTGGTGGCCTTCGCGCTGGGTGCGGTGTGCGGGGCCCGGATGGAGTCGGCCGCGGAGGGCCGGGGCTGGCGCTGGATGTGCCTGGGTCTGTACGCCGAGACGGCGTTGATCCTCGCCGCGGCCGTCGGCGGGTGGCGGGTGACCCCGCGGTTCGGCGACCCGGGGACGCCGCACCTGGTGGAGGCGGCGCTGCTGTCGATGGCCATGGGCATCCGCAACGTGACGAGCATGCGGGTGAACGTGCCCGGTGTGCCGACCACGCTGGTCACCCGGTCCATGACCGGCCTGCTGGCCGGCTCGGCGCTCGGGCGCGACAGTGCCTTCGGCTACGGGAGCGGAGCCTGGGCGCGGCGGGGACTGGCGGTGCTGGCCATGTTCACGGGCGGCCTGACGGGGGCGCTGCTGGTCCGGGCCGGGTGGAGCGTGGGCGAGGTGCTGCTCCCGGCGGCGGTGGTGGTGGCGGGGGTGACGGTGGTGCACCGGACCCTGTTGCCGCTGCTGCACACCCGGTAGCCCGGCGGGCACCCGGCAGCCCGGCGGGCACTCCCCCTCCGGTCATTCGCTGCGAAAACGCTGCAACTTTCCTCCGCCCCCGGCGGTGGCGACGCTCGTGTCATGGACGACCCTCCCCGCACCACCGACCGGGACACCGCCCTCTCCGCCGGGTTCGCGGCGGGGGACGAGGGCGCCGTGGAGGCGGTCTACCGGCGCTGGCGGCCCCTGGTGCACTCCCTCGCCCGGCGTTCCCTGGGCGACGACCGCGAGGCCGAGGACGTGACCCAGCAGGTGTTCCTCGCCGCCTGGCGCGGCCGTGACGGCTACCGGCCCGGTCCGGGCGGGCTCGGCGCCTGGCTCACCGGGATCACCCGGCACAAGGTGGCCGACGCGCTGGAGGCCCGCGCCCGGCGGGCCCGTGCGGTGGCGGCCGCCGCCGTCGCCCTCGCCGGCGGCCCGCACCCGCTCGGCCCGCACCCCGGCACCCACGGCTCGGCCGGATGGCCCGGCCCGGAACAGGCCCTGGACCGGCTGCTGGTGACCGGGGAGCTGGCCCGGCTGCCGTCGGCGCAACGGCACGTGCTGTGGCTGGCGTTCTACGCCGACCTCAGCCAGAGCCAGATCGCCGCCCGCACCGGCCTCCCGCTGGGCACCGTCAAGAGCCACATGCGGCGGGCGCTGCGCGTCCTGCGGCGGGCACTGGACCCCGACCGGCCCCCTGCCCCGGTCCCGGCCCGGCTGCCAGCGCAGCGATGACGGCGACGCCCGACCGCAGCCCGAACAGCCGCTCGGTGCGCGGTTGCGGATGCGGCCCGTCCCAGCCGGGTCCGGCCAGCAGCAGCGCCGACTGGCCGCGCGCCCCCGGCGGCCCCCACGCGATGTCGGCCACCGAACGGACCAGGGCCCGGTCCGCCGTCGTACGGGACTGCGACCAGAGCACGGCCGCACAGGGCCCCGTACGCCGTACCGCGTCCCGCAACGCCTCGGCGGGCAGGGCCGGGCCGAACATCCGTACCGGCACGCCCAGTTCCCCGAGCGCGGCGGCCAGTGCCTCGATCGGCAGGCTGTGCAGTTCCCCGGGCGCGCAGGCGAGGAGCACCGGGGGCGTGTGCGACCGCTCGGGGGCGGGACGCACCCGGTGCAGGGCGGCGGAGACGTGCCAGGACAGCAGGTGCTCCACCTCGATGTAGCGCTCCCCCGCCGAGGCCCATTTGCGGCCCACGGCGTGCAGGGTCGGCGCGATGATCTCCTCCCACGCGGTGACCGGGCCGTGTTCCGCGACGGCGGCGTCCAGCAGGTCCGCCACCGCCGGCGCGTCCAGGCGTACGGCGGCCCGCGCGAGCCCCCTGGCCTCCGGCCGCACCTCCCCGAGGGGGAGGGCCCCGGGCCCGCCCGGCGTCACGGCAGCCGCCCCCTCCCCCGCGCGGGCGGCGGGTGCTTCGCCGAGCGCGGCCCGCGCCGCCTCGGACGGGGGCACGCCCCGCGCGGTGAGCCGGCACATCTCGTCGAGGCGGGCGATGTCCTCGGGGGTCCAGCGGCGGTGCCGGCCGTCCTCGCGGCGGGCCGGGCCGATGGCGTAGCGGCGTTCCCAGGAACGCAGGGTGGTCGGCGAAACCCCCAGGCGGCGGGCGACGGCGCCCGTGCTCAGGGCGGGTTCGGGGGGCGGCGGCACGGGGGCCGGCACGGGGTCCACCCGGCTCACGATACGGTGCCGGGCCGCCCCTCGCGGAAGCGGCCGAGGCCGTCGGCGAGGTCCACGACGGGGTCCGGGTAGTCGAAGCGGGCCCGTTCCAGGCCGGGCAGCCGCCAGGGCTCGTGGACGCGGGGCGCGGGCAGGTCGGCGAGTTCGGGCACCCAGCGGTGGACGTAGCGGCCCTCGGGGTCGTAGCGCAGGCCCTGCCGGACGGGGTTGAGGACCCGGTTGGGGCGGGTGTCGGTGCCGGTGCCGGCCACCCACTGCCAGTTGAGCTGGTTGTTGGCCACGTCCCCGTCGACGAGGAGGTCCATGAAGTGGCGGGCGCCGGTGCGCCAGTCCACGTAGAGGGTCTTGGCGAGGAAGCTGGCGGCCAGCAGGCGGCCCCGGTTGTGCATCCAGCCCTCGTGGCGCAGCTGGCGCATGGCCGCGTCCACGACCGGGTAGCCGGTGCGGCCGTCCTTCCAGGCCTGGAGCTCCTCCTCCGCGTCGGGGCCGGTGCGCCAGCGGTCCTGGCGGGCCCGGTAGTCCTCGGCCGCGGTCTCGGGGCGGGCGGCGAGGACCTGGTGGTGGAAGTCGCGCCAGCACAGCTGGCGGACGAAGGCCTCGGCTCCGGGGCCGCCGGCGGCGCGGGCGCGGTGGACGGCCTCGGTGGGCGAGAGGGTGCCGAAGTGCAGGTGGGGAGAGAGCTTCGAGGTGGCGTCTCCGGCGAGGTCGTCGTGGGTGTCCTCGTAGCGGGTGATGCCCGAGCGCAGCCAGTTGGTCAGCAGCCGGCGGGCCTCGGTCTCGCCGCCGCGGGCGAGGCCCGGGGAGGTGCCGGTGACGGCGGAGCGGCGGGGCAGCGGCTCGGAGCCGAGGTCTTCGGGGACCCGTACGGTGCGGGGCGCGGGCTCCGCCTGCCTGAGGGGCAGTTCCGTCCAGCGGCGCAGGTAGGGCGTGAAGACGGCGAAGTGGTCGGCTCCGGAGCCGGAGGGCAGCACCGCCCCCGGGGCCACCGCGGTGACCACGGTGTCGTGGACGTAGAGCCGTCGGCCCTGGGCTTCGAGGGCCTCGCGCAGGCGTTCCTCGCGGGCGTGGGCGTAGCCGCTGACCCCGGCGGCCATGTGCACCTCGTCGGCGTCGGCCTCCTGGACCAGGGCGCAGACCTCGGCGACGACGTCCCCGGAGCGCAGCAGGAGGCGGCCTCCGCGCTCGCGCAGGGCGGCGTCGAGGTCGGCGAGGCAGTCCGCGAGGAAGGCGAGCCGGTTGGGCGCGGCGAAGGCGGAGTCCTCGATGGCGCGGTCGCGGACGAAGAGCGGGACGACCCGGTCGCCGGAGGAGAGGGCCGCCCGCAGGGGTGGATGGTCGTGCAGGCGCAGGTCGGAGGTGTACAGGACCACGGCGGTGTTCATGCGCTCGGCTCCGCGTCAGGGCTGTGGGCGTCGGTTGTCGGGGGTTCTTCGGCGCGGGGGCCCGTTCCGGATGCGGCGGCGGGGGGCGGAGTGGACCCGGGGGCGGGGGACGGCGCGGGCCCCGATTCCGAAGCGGCCCGTTCGGCGGCGCCGGCGATGTTGCGGGCCATGCCGCCGAAGACGACGGCGTGGAAGGGGGACACGCTCCACCAGTACAGGTGTCCGAGCAGCCCGTGCGGGTGGAACAGGGCCCGCTGCCGGTACCGGGCGCGCGGCGGGCCGGGGTCCGGGGCGGTACCGGACGCGCCGCGCGGGTCGGGGTCCGCGGCGGAGCCGGGCGCGCGGGGGTCGGGGTCCGCGGCGGAGCCGGGCGCGCGGGGGTCGGCGTACAGCTCCAGCCAGGCCAGCCCCGGCAGCCGCATCTCGGCGCGCAGGCGCAGCAGGCGGCCCGCTTCGATCTCCTCGACCCGCCAGAAGTCGAGGGAGTCGCCCACCCGCAGCCGGGCGGCGTCGCGGCGCCCGCGCCGGATGCCGACCCCTCCGACGAGCCGGTCCAGCCAGCCCCGTACGGCCCAGGCCAGGGGGAAGGAGTACCAGCCGTTCTCCCCGCCGATGCCCTCCACCACCCGCCACAGCGCGTCCGGCGGGGCGTCGACGGGCAGTTCCCGCTCGTCGGTGTAGAGGCTGCCGCCCGCCCAGTCGGGGTCGGTGGGCAGCGGGTCGCTGGGCGCGCCGGGCAGGGAGGCGGAGGACCAGCGGGTGGTGACCTTGGCCTCGCGCACCCGTTGGAGGGCCAGCGCGAGGGCCCGGTCGAAGCCGATCGGGGAGCCGGGCGGGTCGGGAACGTACGCGGCGATGTCGTGCTCGTCGCAGACCACCTCGTGGCGCAGGGATTCGGCGAGCGGCCGGGCGAGCGCGCGCGGGACGGGGGTGACGAGGCCGATCCAGTGGCTGGAGAGCCGCGGCGTGAGCATGGGGACGCGCACGATGAGCCGTCGGGGCAGCCGCGCCACGGCGGCGTAGCGGCGCATCATCTCCTCGTACGTGACCACGTCCGGTCCGCCGATGTCGAAGGAGCGGCTGACCTCGGGGGGCATGGCGGCGCTACCGACGAGGTAGCGCAGGACGTCGCGGACGGCGATGGGCTGGATGCGGGTGCCGACCCAGCTGGGGGTGACCATGACGGGCAGCCGCTCGGTGAGGTAGCGCAGCATCTCGAAGGACGCGGAGCCCGAGCCGATGATGACGGCGGCGCGCAGGACGGTGGTGGGCACCCCGGAGGCGAGGAGGATCTCACCGACCTCGGCGCGCGAGCGCAGGTGCGGGGAGAGCGCTTCGCGGGGGACGTCCGCGGGGACGAGGCCGCCGAGGTAGACGATCCGGCGGACTCCGGCCGCGCGGGCCTCTTCGGCGAAGGTCCGGGCGGCGGCGCGGTCGCGGTCCTCGAAGCCGTGGCCGGTGCCGAGGGCGTGGACGAGGTAGTAGGCGACGTCGATGCCGCGCAGGGCCGCCGCCAGCGAGGCGGGGTCGGTGACGTCCCCGCGCACCACTTCGGCGCGGCCCGCCCAGGGGTGGTCGCGCAGCCGCTCCGGGGAGCGGGCCAGGCAGCGGACGCGGTGTCCGGTGTCGAGGAGTTCGGGCACCAGGCGGCCGCCGATGTAGCCGGTGGCCCCGGTGACCAGGCAGTGCGGGCCGGTCATGGGCTGTCTCCGCTCGTCGTTCCCCCGCCGTCGGCCGCCCCCGGGCCCCTCACGGGCCCGTAGGGGATTCGGGGGGACCGGCGCTTTCGGATGCGGCGGGGCCCGGACCCGGCGGGGCCCTCCCGGACGGTGACGCCTCACCGTGACGCCTCACGGTGACGCGTCGGTGACGTTTCGGCGCCCCGGCGGGCGGCGTGTACGGGACCCAGCCTGCCTTCCCCCGTACGGTTTCGCCCCACGACACATCCGACACCCCCTCCGGCTCCGAAGTGAGCGTGAAGGAGGGAGCGAGATGACCGAGCGAGGACGACCGCGCACGGCCGTGATCGGCGGGGGCGTGTCCGGGCTGACGGCGGCGTACGTGCTGGCCAGGAGCCATGCGGTGACCCTGTACGAGGCGGACGACCGGCTGGGCGGGCATGCCCACACCCATGCGGTGAAGGGCCCCGACGGCCTGGTCCGGGGTGTCGATTCCGGTTTCATCGTCCACAACGACCGCACCTACCCGCACCTGCTGCGGCTCTTCGGGGAGCTGGGGGTGGCCACCCGCCCCACGACCATGAGCCTTTCGGTGCACTGCGAGGGCTGTGGGCTGGAGTACGCGGGGGCGCGCGGGCCGAGGGGGTTGTTCGCCCGGCCCGGGAGCGCGCTGCGGCCCGCCTACCTGCGGATGCTCGCCCAGGTGCCGGTCTTCCACCGGCGGGCCCGGCGGCTGCTGGCCACGCCGCCCGGGGCCGGACCGGAGCCGACCCTGGGCGAGTTCCTGGAGCGGGGCGGCTTCGGGGCGTACTTCACCGGGCACTTCGCGATCCCGCTGGTGGCCTCGGTGTGGTCCTGCCCGCCGGGCGGGGCGCTCGCGCATCCGGCCCGCTACCTGTTCCGGTTCCTCTCCCACCACGGCATGCTGTCGGTCGGCGGCTCGCCGCGCTGGCGTACGGTCGAGGGCGGTTCGGCGCGGTACGTGGAGCGGGTCCGCGAGGCGCTGGGTCCGGGCGCGGTCCGCAGCGGCGTCCGGGTGCGGTCCCTGGCCCGCACCCCGGGCGGGGTCTGGCTCACCACCGCCGACGGGGCGTCGGCCGCGTACGACTCGGTGGTGGTCGCCGTCCACGCCGACCAGGCGCTGCGCATGCTGGCCGATCCCACCGACGCCGAGCTGGCGGTGCTCGGGGCCTTCCGCTATTCCCGCAACCGCACGGTGCTGCACACCGACGACTCCGTGCTGCCGCGCGCGGCGGGGGCGCGGGGCTGCTGGAACTACCGGCTGTCCGGGTGCCGGCCGGCCGGGGAGGTTCCGGTGCAGGTCAGCTACGACATGGACCGGCTCCAGGGGCTGGCGGCTCCGGAACCGTACGTGGTCACGCTGAACGCCGGGACCGGGCGGGTGCGGCCGGAGCGGGTGGTGGCGGAGATGGACTACGAACACCCGCTGTACACGCCGGATTCGGTGGCGGCGCAGCGGCGGCTGCCCGAGCTGTCGGGGCCGGTGACGGCCTTCGCGGGGGCCTACCACGGCTGGGGCTTCCACGAGGACGGCTGCCGTTCGGGCGTGGCGGCCGCCGCCGCGCTGGGGGTGGACTGGTGAGCGGCGGGCCGCGCGCGCCCCGGGCGGCGGGCGGCGCGCTGTACGAGGCCGACATCCGGCACGTGCGCACCGGCGGGCACCGTTACGCCCTGCGCCACCGCACCTTCCTGTGGCTCGTGGACCTGGACGCGCTGCCCGTGCTGCCCCCGCCGCTGCGGGGGCTGGCCCGGTTCGACGCGCGGGACCACTTCGGCGGCGGCCTCCCCTCGATCCGGGCCGGCCTGGACGGCTTCCTCGCGGCGCGCGGGGCCGCTCTGCCGCCGGGGTCGAGGGTGCTGATGCTGGCCCACGCCCGGGTGTTCGGGTACGTCTTCAACCCGCTCTCGGTGTACTGGTGCCACGGCCCGGACGGGGCGCTGCGGCAGATCGTCGCCGAGGTGCACAACACGTACGGGGAGCGGCACTGCTACCTCCTCGGCCCGGAGGCCGCCCGGGAGGCCCGCGTCCCCAAGGAGTTCCACGTCTCCCCCTTCCTGGAGGTGGACGGGGACTACCGGATGCGGCTGCCCGAGCCGGGTGAACGCCTCGACCTGACCGTCCGGCTGGCGGGCGGGGCCGACGGCACCCGGCTGACGGCGACCGTGCGCGGCCGGCGCCGCCGCGCGGGTGCGCGCGGCCTGCTGCGCGCCCTGGTGCGCCGCCCCTGGCCCACGGCCGCGGTGGCGGTGGGCATCCGATTCCACGGCGTCCGGCTGTGGCTGCGCGGGCTGCCCGTGCTGCCGCGGCCCCGCCACGTACCCCAGGAGGGTGTGAAGTGACACTGACGACGCTTCCGGACGTGCCGCCCTGTTCCCGGACGAGGGCGGCCGTGGGCCGGCTGATCATCCGCCGGGCGCTGGACCGGCTCCCGCTCCAGGTGAACATGGGCCCCGAGGGACGCCTGGGGCAGGGTGGCCCGGCGATGGCGGTCCACGACCCGGCCGCCTTCGAGCGTCGGATCACCGCGGAGGGGCTGATCGGGTTCGGCGAGTCGTACGTCGCCGGGGAGTGGGACGCCCGCGATCCGGTGGCGGTGCTGACCGTCCTGGCGGGGCACGTCTCCGCGCTGGTCCCGGCGCCGCTCCAGCGGCTGCGGGGGCTGTGGGCGGCCCGGCAGCCGGTGGAGCGGCGCAACACGCGGGCCGGTTCCCGTACCAACGTCGAGTGGCACTACGACCTGTCCAACGAGCTGTTCGCCCAGTTCCTCGACCCCACGATGACGTACTCCTCGGCGGTGTTCCGCGCCCTGCCCGCCACGGTGGCCGAGCTCCCCGCCGCCCAGCACCGGAAGATCGACATGCTGCTGGACCTGGCCGGTGTGGGCCCGGACACCCGGCTGCTGGAGATCGGCACGGGCTGGGGCGAACTCGCGGTCCGGGCGGCCCGGCGCGGGGCCCGCGTGGTGACCCTGACGCTCTCGGGGGAGCAGCGGGAGCTGGCGCTGCGGCGGATCGCGGCGGCGGGTGTGGCGGACCGGGTGGAGGTGCGGCTGTGCGACTACCGGGACGCGCACGGCTGGTACGACGCGATCGTCAGTGTGGAGATGATCGAGGCGGTCGGCGCCGAGTACTGGCCGGTGTACTTCCGCGCGCTGGACCGGCTGCTGGAGCCGGGCGGGCGGGTGGCGCTCCAGGCGATCACCATGCCGCACGAACGGATGCTGGCCACGAAGGACACGTACACCTGGATCCAGAAGTACATCTTCCCCGGCGGGCTGCTGCCCTCGGTGCGGGCGGTGGAGGAGATGGCGCGGGAGCACACCGGGCTGCGGGTCGTGCGTTGCGAGGGCTACGGGGCCCACTACGCGCAGACCCTGCGGCTGTGGCGGGAACGGTTCGCGGAGCGGTCCGATCGGGTGGCGGAGCTCGGCTTCGACGAGCGGTTCCGGCGGATGTGGACCTTCTACCTCGCCTACTGCGAGGCCGGGTTCGCCTCCGGGTACCTGGACGTCCACCAGTTCCTGCTCACGGGCGGCGAAGGCGGCGGACGGTGAACTGGGGTCCCTTCGGGGTCAACCTGGCCGTGGCGGCGGGCGTGGCCCTGGCCGTCATGCTCCTCGCGTTCGCGGTGGGGGTGCGCAGGGGCACCCACCGGGTGGTGGACGTGGCCTGGGGCCTGGGCTTCGCGGCCGTCGCGGTGGCCACGTACGGGATGTCGGGCGGGGGCGGCGGGCGCGGACTGCTGCTGACCGTGCTCACGGTGGTGTGGGGGCTGCGGCTGGCCGGGCACATCGCGTGGCGGGGACGGGGGCGCGGGGAGGACCCCCGGTACGAGCGGATGCTGGCGCGGGCCCCGGGGAGCCGGAACCTGTACGCGCTCCGGATGGTGTACCTGCTTCAGGCGGCGCTGGTGTGGCTGGTGTCGCTGCCGGTGCAGGCGGGTGCGTACGTCGACCACGGGTGGGGCGCGGGCGGCGACGCGGTCGGCCTCGCGGTGGCGGGGAGCGCGCTGTGGTCGTGCGGGATCGTCTTCGAGGCGGTGGGCGACCACCAGCTGGCCCGGTTCACCGCGGATCCCGCGAACCGGGGCGGGATCATGGACCGGGGGCTGTGGTCGTGGACCCGGCATCCGAACTACTTCGGCGACTTCTGCGTCTGGTGGGGTCTCTTCCTGATCGCGTGCGGGTCTCCGCAGGCGGCCGCGGTGTCCGTCGTGTCCCCGCTGGTGATGTCGTACCTGCTGATCGCGGGGAGCGGGAAGCGGCTGCTGGAGCGGCACATGGCCGACCGGCCGGGCTATGCCGCGTACCGGGCCCGGACGAGCGGGTTCCTGCCGTGGCCGCCGAAGCGGGGCGACGTCCTGGGGCACGGTCGCGCCGGAAAGGGGTGATCCCGGGCCATTGGTACATTTCTGCCATGGCGGTGGACGAACTCGACACCCTGATCCTGCGCCTGCTGATCGAGCAGCCGCGCACCAGCGTCCGCGAGTACGCCCGGATCCTCGGGGTGGCCCGCGGCACCCTCCAGGCCCGGCTGGACCGGCTGGAGCGGACCGGGGTGATCACCGGAACGGGCCCCGTGCTCTCGCCCGCCGCACTGGGCCATCCCGTCCTGGCCTTCGTGCACATCGAGGTCACCCAGGGGCACCTGGACGAGGTCGGCGACGCGCTCGCCGCCGTCCCGGAGATCATCGAGGCCTTCTCGATCACCGGCGGCGGGGACCTGCTGACCCGCGTGGCGGCCCGGGACAACGCCCATCTGGAGGACGTGATCCAGCGGCTGATCCGGCTGCCGGGGGTGGTCCGCACCCGTACCGAGGTGGCCCTGCGCGAGCGGGTGGCCCACCGGCTGCTTCCGCTGGTCGAGTCCGTGGGCCGGGAGGCGGCGGGACGAGCGGTCCGCAAACCCTGACAGGATGGCGTGGACAGGCACCCGACGGACAGGACGGGCAGAGCGCATGATCTCCGTCATATTCGATCTCGATGGCACCCTCGTGGACAGCGAGCCGAACTACTACGAGTCGGGCCGCCTCACCCTGGAGCGTCACGGGGTCCCCGATTTCACCTGGGAGCAGCACGCCCGCTTCATCGGCATCGGCACCCTGGAGACACTGGAGATCCTCAAGGAGCGCCACGGGCTCGACGCCCCGGTGGAGCAGCTGCTCGCGGAGCAGAACGCCGCCTACCTGGAGCTGGCCCGCGCCCGCACCGAGGCCTTCCCGCAGATGCGCAGGTTCGTGGAGCTGCTGCACGCGCGGGGCGTACCGATGGCGGTGGCCTCCGGCTCCTCGCGCGAGGCGATCGACGCGGTACTGGCGGGCACCGGGCTGGACGCGCTGCTGACCACGGTGGTCTCGGCCGAGGAGGTCGCGCGGGGCAAGCCCGCCCCGGACGTGTTCCTGGAGGCGGCCCGCCGGCTCGGCGCCGCGCCGGCCGACTGCGTGGTCGTGGAGGACGCGGCGCCGGGCGCCCTGGCCGCGCACGCCGCCGGCATGGCCTGCCTGGCGATCCCCTACGTTCCGGACACCGCCGGCGATCCGGCCTTCGCCGGCGCGGGCCTGCTCTTCGCGGGCGGGCAGCGGGAGTTCAGCGCGGAGAAGGCCCACGCGTGGCTGTTCTCCCGCACGTCCGACTGAGCCCCTCGCCCGCCCTTCCGGACCCCGCAGCGGGGGTCGAAAAACGGCCTGAACTGCCCCCGGGAACTGCCCCCTCGGCCCGCCCGCCGCTCCTACGCTCGGGCCCTCGGCGGCGGGAGAGCGCGCCGCCCGGACCAGGAGAGGGCTCCATGGACATGAACCGGAACAAACTGGCGGCCGGCGGCGCCGCGGTCGTGATGGCGGCGGGGATCGCGATGACCGCGGTCGGCACGGCGAACGCGGCTCCGGGCGGCGCGCGCATCACCTCGGTGGAGCAGCTGCACCAGAACCTCGCGCGGGCGGTGGAGCACGAGCAGGCCCTCGGGCTCCAAGGAACCCTCGGCGACCCCGTCGGCCGCGAGGTCCTGGCGTCGAGCGACGCCGTCGACGGCTGACGGGCCGGGTGAGCACCGTGGGTAGCGAGCAGACGGCGACGGCACCGGCGGCACCGGCGACCTGGTGCCCGAGCGGCGAGGCCCGGGCCCCCGAGTCCGTGGTCCTCGGCGTGCGTTCGGCGGCCGACGGCCGGGTGGTCTACCTCGCCGATCCGGTCCCGGCGTCCGAGGTTCTCGGCACCCTCCCCGAGGGGATCGAGCCGACCCGGGTCCTGCGCTTCGCCTCGCACTGCGTCTCCGCCTGCGCCAACCGGCGGGGCGACGACTGCTCCCTGGTGGAGCGGGTCCTGACCCTGCCCTCGGCCACGGCGGACACCCGTGCCGTCCCGCGGTGCCACCTGCGTACGCGGTGCCAGTGGTGGCAGCAGTCGGGGGTGGCCGCCTGCCACCGCTGCCCGGCCGTCACCACGGCCACCTTCCGGGAGGACGAACTCGCCACCCTGGTGGCGGACCCGTCCACGACACCGGAGCAACTGGCCGCCTGGATAGCGGATTCCGCCTGACCTCCGGCACACCCCGAACGGCACGGCGGCGCACCGCGCGTGACCTGATGCGAAGCCCCCGTGCGGCGACGTTCCCCCGCCGCCGCACGGGGGCTTCGCTGCCGGGCCGGCGGGAGGGGAAGAGCGGCGGGCCGCCCCGAGTTAGTAGAACCGTGAACGAAATGGTGCGGGGCGCGGCAGAGGTGGACGTGGTGGTCGTCGGGGCCGGACAGGCGGGCCTGTCCGGCGCGTACCACCTGGCCAGGGCGGGGATCGAGCACGTGGTCCTGGACCACGCCCCGCGGCCGGGCGGCGCCTGGCAGTTCCGCTGGCCCTCGCTCACCTACGGCAAGGTCCACGGCATGCACGCGCTGCCCGGCATGGAGCTGGTCGACGCCGATCCGCTGCGGCCCTCGTCCGAGGTGATCGGCGCGTACTTCGCGTCGTACGAGGAGCGCTTCGGCCTGCGCGTCCGCCGGCCCGTGGACGTGAAGGCGGTGCGCGACGCCGGCGACGGGCCGGCCGGCCGGCTGCTCGTCGAATCGACGGCGGGCACCTGGTCGGCGCGGGCGCTGGTCAACGCGACCGGCACCTGGGACCGGCCGTTCTGGCCGCGCTACCCGGGCCAGGAACTGTTCCGGGGCCGACAGCTGCACACGGCGGACTACCCCGGGCCGCAGGAGTTCGCCGGGGCCCGCGTCATCGTGGTCGGCGGCGGCACCTCGGCGGTGCAGCACCTGCTGGAGATCGCCGAGGTCGCTGCGGAGACCACGTGGGTCACGCGCCGGCCCCCCGTGTTCCGCGAGGGGACGTTCGGGGAGGCCGAGGGCCGGGCGGCGGTGGCGCTGGTGGAGGAACGGGTCCGGGGCGGGCTGCCCCCGCAGAGCGTGGTCAGCGTGACCGGCCTGCCCCTCAACGACGCCGTCCGGGCGGGGCTCGCCTCCGGGGTCCTGGAGCGACGGCCCGCCTTCGACCACCTGACCGCTTCCGGGGCCGCGTGGTCGGACGGCAGCCGGGTGGAGGCCGACGTGATCCTCTGGGCCACCGGCTTCCGGGCCGCCGTCGACCATCTGGCCCCGCTGCGGCTGCGCGAGCCGGGCGGCGGCATCCGGGTCGAGGGCACCAGGGCCGTCCGGGACGAGCGCGTCCACCTGGTCGGCTACGGCCCGTCGGCCTCGACGATCGGCGCCAACCGCGCGGGCGCCACCGCCGTCCGCGAGATCCGTCGCCTGCTGGACCGGGAGCCGGCCGCCCCACGGGTCGGCGGCGCCGGGTGAGGACCAGCCCGGATACACGGGACGTCCGCCGGGCCGGGGCACCGGCACCGGCCGTGGCCCTGGCCCTGGCCCTGGCCCTGACCCTGGGGGCTCAGGATGCCCGGGGCGCGGGCGCTCCCGCCGCAGCCCGGAGGCGGTTGAACTCCGCCACGTGCTTCTTGTGCTCCTCGTAGGTGGCCGAGAAGCGGGTGTCGCCCGGTTTCACCGTGACGAAGAACAGCCAGTCGCCCGGGGTCGGCGCGACGGCCGCCGCCATGGCGCGCAGCCCGGGGCTGTCGATCGGGGTGGGGGGCAGGCCCTGGCGTTCGTAGGTGTTGAACGGGTGGTCGATCCGGGTGTCACTCAGCCTGGTGTCGAGGGTGCTGCGGTTGAGCGCGTAGTTGAGGGTGGAGTCCATCTGGAGCGGCATCGACTTCGCCAGCCGGTTGTGCACGACGCGCGCGACCTTGCCCATGTCCGCCGGGGTCTGGACCTCCGCCTCGATGATGCTGGCGAGGGTGGCCGTCTGGTACGGGGTCATCCCGTGCGCCTTGCCACCGTCGGCGACGGCCTTCGTGGCGAGGTTCCGGTTCGCCGTCTCCACCATGTGCGCGAGCAGCGCGGTCGGGGTGGACTTCGAGGTCACCGGGTACGTGGCCGGGAAGAGGTAGCCCTCCGGGTTGCCCTTGGCCTCCGCCGGCAGGGCCAGTGCGGTCGTGGCGACGGCCTTCTTCGTGGCGCCGGCCGGGAGCCGGAGCTCATGGTCGATGGCTGCGTAGACCTGCGGGGCCCGCCAGCCTTCGGGGATCAGCAACCGGCGCGGCTTCTCGGGCGGTTCCTCGCGCGGCAGCAGCGGGATCAGGACGGCCGCCCCGAGCCCGAGCAGCATGCCGAGGAAGAGCGCCAGGCGGCCCCGGCGGGTCAGCCGGGAACGGCGCGGCGGCGGCCGGTACTCATCATGCATACGGGCACGCTAGCCCGCATACCGCCCTCTTTACGGCATTACCCACCCAATCAAGTCATATGATCACACGTTCACCGGAGCCGGCATCGGCTCCCCCGGCATCCCCCGGCCCACGCCTTCGGCCGCACCCGCGGCCGCGCTTTCGGCCACGCTTTCGGTCGCGACTTCCGACCTGCCCGTGGTCGTGCCCGCGGTCGTGCCCGCGGTGTCGTTTGTGGTCGTGCCCGTGCTCTTGCCCGCGGCAGGCTCGCGCACTCCGGGCGCCGCCTGTGCCGCGTCACGGTCCCTGCGGACCAGCGCGGCGTAGCGGCCTCCGGCCCCAAGCAGTTCCTCGTGGGTGCCGCGCTCGGCGATCCTGCCCGCGTCCAGGACCACGATCTGGTCGGCGTCCCGGACGGTGGACAGCCGGTGCGCGATGGTGATGGTGGTGCGGCCCCGGGAGAGGTTGTCGATGGCCCGCTGCACGGCGTGCTCGGTGCGGGTGTCGAGGGCGCTGGTCGCCTCGTCGAGGATGAGCACCGGCGGATCGCGCAGGATCGTACGGGCGATGGCCAGCCGCTGCTTCTCGCCCCCGGAGAAGCGGTAGCCGCGCTCGCCGACCAGCGTGTCGTACCCGTCGGGCAGGGATTCGATGTGGTCGTGGATCTGCGCCGCCCGCGCCGCCTCGGCGATCTCCTCGTCGGTGGCGTCCGGTTTGGCGAAGCGCAGGTTGTCCCCCACGGAGGCGTGGAAGAGGTAGGTCTCCTGGGAGACCACGCCTATGGAGCGGGCCAGCGAGTCGAAGTCGAGGTCGCGCACGTCCACCCCGTCGAGGGCGACCCGGCCTCCGGTCACGTCGTAGAGCCGGGGCACCAGGTAGCTGAGGGTGCTCTTGCCCGAGCCGGTCGGGCCCACCACGGCGAGGGAGCCGCCGGCCGGGACGGTGATGTCGATCCCGGTGAGGGTCGGGCCGTCCTTGGCCTCATAGGAGAAGTGCACGTCCTCCAGGCGGATCTCACCCTTCGCCCGGTCCAGCCTCACGGGAGCCTCGCGCTCGGTGATGTCCACCGGCAGGTCGAGGTACTCGAAGATCCGGGCGAACAGGGCGAGCGAGGTCTGGATCTGCACACCCGTCGAAAGGAGGCTCACGGCGGGCCGGAACAGGCCCTGCTGGAGCGTGACGAAAGCGACGAGGGTGCCGACGGAGAGCGAGGGCGCACCGGTCTGCATGGCGATGCCCGCGGCCCAGTAGATGAGCGCGGGCATGGCGGCCATGACGATGCCGATGGTCGACATCCGCCAGCGCCCGGCCATGCTGGAGCGCACCTCCAGCCCGACGAGCTTCTCGGACTCCTCGGAGAAGGCCTTGGTCAGGGAGTCGGACCGGCCCATGGTGCGGCCGAGGAGGATGCCGCTCACGGAGAGGGATTCGGTGACGGTGGCCGCCATGGCCGCCATCTGCTTCTGACGCTGCGTGGTGATCTTCTTGCGCTCGCGGCCCACGCGGCGGCTGATCCACACGAAGAGCGGCAGCAGGAGCAGGGAGACCAGGGTGAGCCGCCAGTCGAGCGCGAGCATGGCGACGATCGAGGCGATGACGGCGGTCAGGTTCGACACGAGCGAGGTCGCCGTCGAGGTGACGGTCGCCTGCATGCCGCCGATGTCGTTGGCTATCCGGGACTGCACCTCGCCGGTGCGGGTGCGGGTGAAGAAGGCCAGCGGCATCCGCTGGAGCTGGGCGTAGACGGCGGTGCGCAGGTCGTGCATGACGCGCTGGCCGACGGTGGTGGAGATCAGGGTCTGGAGCACACCGAACACGCTGGTGACGACGGCCGTGAGGATCATGCCCAGCGCGAGCAGGCTCAACAGGCCCGTACGTCCCTCGGGGATCGCGACGTCCAGGATCGCCTTGAGCAGGAACGGCGAGGCCACGCCGACCAGCGAGGAGGCGCCGACCAGGGCGCCGACCACGGCCAGGCGCCCGCGGTAGGGCCTGAAGAGGCCGAGGATCCGCCGCAGCTCGCGAGGCCGGTCCGCCGGAGCCGGGCGGGAGGGGTCGAGGGATTCGTTCGATGGGGTCCACTTCGGTTCTTCGGGGCGCATGGGCCTCCTTCTGACGAGACTCCGATGAGCATAGCTCATTGTTACCTATGCTCACAATGAATCCGGTCCTGGTACTGTTTCCCAGTATGAGCACCGGTTCCGAGACCGACATCCGCGACTCCGCCGCCGACCCCACCCCCGACTCCACCGACGGCGTACTCGCCGAGCAGCTGCTGCGCCTCACGCGGCGGCTCCACCGCATCCAGAAGCGCCACATGGAGCCGCTCGGGATCACCCCGGCCCAGGGCAGGCTGCTGCGGCTCGTCGCGCACTACGGGGGTGACCGGCCGCCCCGTATGGCCGATCTGGCCACGCGCCTTGAGGTCGTGCCCCGGGCCGTGACCACCCTCGTGGACGGCCTGGAGGCGGCCGACTGCGTGCGCCGCGCCCCCGACCCGGCCAACCGCCGCGTCATCCGGATCGAGCTCACCGAAACCGGTCGCGCCACGCTGCGCCGTCTGCGCAGCGCGCGGACCGACGCCGCGGAGGAGATCCTGGCTCCGTTGACCGCGCCACAGCGCGAGGTGCTCGGCGGCCTGCTGAACGCGCTGGCCGACGCCCCGGCCCAGGGCGGCTGCTGAGCCGGGGGCCGCCGGCGCCCGGGACGGACGGACCAGGACACGGAGGGGCCCCACATGCCGCTGCTGGAACCGAAGCCGGGCGCGCTGCGCCCGCACAGCCCCGGCGCCCCGGCACCCGACCGGGTCCCCGACCGCATGGCCCCGGGCACCCCCTCGGTGCTGCGCGCCGAGCTGACCGGGCTGCTCGGCGCCGAGAAGGTGCTCTGGAAGGTCTCCGACCTGGTCCGCTACGCCACGGACGCCTCCCCGTACCGGTTCGTGCCGCAGGTCGTGGTGATCGCCGAGGACATCGACGACATCTCGGCCGTCCTGTCCTACGCGCACGGCAGACAGCGCGAGGTGGTCTTCCGCGCCGCCGGAACCTCGCTCAACGGCCAGGCCCAGGGCGAGGACATCCTGGTCGACGTCCGCCGCCACTGGGCCGGGATCGAGGTCCTGGACGACGGCCGGCGCGCCCGCATCGGGCCCGGCACCACCGTCCTGCGGGCCAACGCCGCCCTGGCCCGGCACGGCCGGATCCTGGGGCCCGACCCGGCCAGCGCAATCGCCTGCACCCTCGGCGGAGTGGTCGCGAACAACGCCTCCGGCATGACGGCGGGGACCACGAGGAACTCGTACCGCACCCTCTCCTCCCTCACCCTGGTGCTGCCGACCGGAACCGTCGTCGACACCGCCGACCCGCTCGCGGACGAGGAGCTGGCCCGCGCCGAGCCGGCCCTGTGCCACGGGCTGATGGAGATCAAGCGGGAGATCGAGGCCGACCCGGACCTCGTCGCCCGGATCCGCGCCAAGTACGAGATCAAGAACACCACCGGCTACCGGCTCGACGCCTACCTCGACGGCACCACCCCCGTGGAGGTCCTGCGCGGTCTGATGGTCGGCTCCGAGGGCACCCTCGGCTTCATCTCCGAGGTCGTCTTCGACACCCTCCCCCTGGACCGCGAGCTCACCACCGGCCTGCTCTTCTTCCCCTCCCTGCCCGCCGCCGCCGCGGCCGTGCCGCTGTTCAACGCGGCCGGGGCCCTCGCCGTGGAGCTGATGGACGGCAACACCCTGCGCGCCTCCGTCAGCGTCGCGGGCGTGCCCGCCGACTGGGCCGAGCTGCCCAAGGACACGGCAGCGCTGCTGGTGGAGTTCCGCGCCCCGGACGCGGCGGGCCGCGCGGAGCACGAGCGCCGTGCGGCCGGGGTGCTGGCCGGACTGGAGCTGGTGGCCCCCGTCGCCTCCGTCACCAACACCTTCACCGGCGATCCCGCGGTCGTCTCCGGCTACTGGAAGGCCCGCAAGGCCTTCGTCACCGCCGTCGGCGGGGCCCGCGCGCCCGGCACCACCCTGATCACCGAGGACTTCGCGGTTCCCCCGTCCCGCCTCGCCGAGGCCTGCGAGGCGCTCCTCGTGCTGCAGGCGGAGCACGGGTTCGACGCGGCCGTCGCTGGTCACGCCGCCCACGGCAACCTGCACTTCCTGCTCGCCTTCGACGCCTCCGTGCCCGCCGACGTCGACCGGTACGCGGCCTTCATGGAGGCCTTCTGCCGGCTCACGGTCGAACGCTTCGACGGCTCGCTGAAGGCCGAGCACTCCACGGGCCGCAACATGGCCCCCTTCCTCGAACTCGAATGGGGCCCGCGGGCCACCGACCTGATGTGGCGCACCAAGCGGCTCGTCGACCCGGACCTCGTCCTCGCCCCGCGCATCCTCCTCGACCGCGACCCCCGGGCCCATCTGCGCGGACTGAAGACGATCCCGCGGGTCGAGGCCGTGGCGGACCCCTGCATCGAGTGCGGCTTCTGCGAACCGGTCTGCCCCAGCGAGCACCTGACGACCACACCGCGCCAGCGGATCGTGCTGCGCCGCGAGATGATGCGCCAGCCGCCCGGCTCCCCCGTCCTCGACGGCCTGCTCGACGCCTACGGGTACGACGCCGTCGACACCTGCGCGGGCGACTCCACCTGCGCACTGGCCTGCCCCGTCGGCATCGACACCGGCGCGCTGATGAAGGACTTCCGCCACCTGCGGCACAGCCCGCGCGAGGAACGCGCCGCCGCCCTGGCCGCCCGGCGGTTCCGGACCGTCGAAGCGGCCGCGCGGCTGGCCGTGGCCGCCGCCGACAAGATCACCTCCACGGTCGGGGACCGCCCCCTGACGGCCGTGACGGAGGCCGCGCGCAAGGCCGTACGGCCCGGCCTGGTGCCGCTCTGGCTGCCGCAGATCCCCGGTGCCGCCGCCCGCGGACTGCCCGCGACCCGGCGGGTGGGCGCGTCCGCGGTCTACTACCCGGCCTGCGTCAACCGCGTCTTCGGCGGGCCCGCGGGCGATCCCGGGCCCTCCCTGCCGGAAGCGGTGGTGGCCGTGTCGGAGCGGGCCGGGAAGCCGGTGTGGATCCCCCGCGACGTCACCGGCACCTGCTGCGCGACGATCTGGAACTCCAAGGGGTACGAGGAGGGCAACCGGGTGATGGCCAACCGGATCGTGGAGGCCGCCTGGGGCTGGACGGCCGGCGGCCGGCTGCCCCTGGTGGTCGACGCCTCCTCCTGCACCCTCGGCATCGCGCACGAGGTGGTCCCGTACCTGACGGAGGACAACCGGACCCTGCACGCGGAACTGCGGGTCGTCGACTCCGTCGTCTGGGCGGCCCACGAACTGCTGCCACGGCTGGAGGTGCTGCGCACCGTCGGGTCCGCCGTCCTCCACCCCACCTGTTCGATGCGCCGTCTGGGTGACGAGGCCGAGCTGCGCGCGGTGGCCGAGGCCTGCGCCGACGAGGTGGTCGTCCCGGACGACGCCGGCTGCTGCGCCTTCGCCGGCGACCGGGGGATGCTGCACCCGGAGCTGACGGCATCGGCGACGGCCCGTGAGGCCGCGGAGGTGACGGCCCGGCGGTTCGACGCGCACCTGTCGGCGAACCGCATGTGCGAGGTGGGAATGGACCGGGCCACGGGGCGGAGCTACTCCTCGGCGCTGCTCGCGCTGGAGCGTGCCACGCGCCCCTGAGCGCGCCCGCGCGGGCTCCGGTCCGGCGCCCGGCCGCCCGCGTTTCCGTATCCCCGAAACAGCGCCGGCGCACCCCCGTGCACCGGAAAATCGATTGCCGGGGCCGGTCCGGGAAGACGAACCTTGCGGGGTTCCGCCTACTCGACCAGTCATGGGGCGTCATGCAGATCAGTGATCTTCCGTATCCGGATCCCGGAGTACCGGACGCCCGCACCGGCCCGAGGTTCCTGCTGTGGCTGGGCCGGGGGCAACTCGGCGGCCAGGCCCGCAGCCTGGCCTGGGGGCTCCTGCACTTCGGCGGCGTCGCCGGACTGCCCTACGCCGTGGGACTCGGCGTGGACGCGGTCGTGCGCCGCGACGGCGGCGGGCTGCTCCGCGTCGGCGCGCTGCTCCTGCTGCTCGGCATCGCCATCTCGCTCGGCGACGCGATGCTGCACCGCACCGCCGTCACCAACTGGATCACGGCGGCCGCGCGGGTCCAGCAGCTGCTGGCCCGCAAGACCGCCGAACTGGGCTCCGCCCTGACCCGCCGGGTCGCGGCGGGCGAAGTGGCGTCCGTGTCAACGGGTGACGTCGAGAAGATCGGCTGGTTCGTCGAGGCCGTCTCCCGGTTCCTCGCCGCCGCCCTGACCGTCGTCGCGATCTGCGTCGGCCTGCTCTTCTACGCGCCCGCGATCGGCGGGGTCGTCGCCGTGGGCGTCCCGGTGCTCGCCCTGTCCGTCCTGCCGTTGCTGCCGCGCGCCACCCGGCGCGCGGACGTCCAGCGCGAGAAGGCGGGCAAGGCCACCGAGCTGGCCTCCGACACCGTCGCCGGCCTGCGCGTCCTGCGGGGCATCGGCGGTGAGGAACTCTTCCTCGGGCGCTACCGGGAAGCCTCGCAGGAGGTCCGCAGGGCCGCCGTGCGCAGTGCCAGGATGTGGGCGCTGATCGCGGCCGTGCAGGTCCTGCTCCCGGGCGCCCTGATGATCACGGTGGTCTGGTACGGGGCCGTCCTCGTGACGGACGGACGGCTCGTGGTGGGTGAACTCGTCGCGGCCTTCAGCGCGGTGGCCACGATGCTGTACCCGCTGCGGCACTTCCAGGAGATCGCGATGGCCTACTCCTTCTCCCGGCCCTCCGCCGCGCGGGCGGCGCGGGTGCTGTCGCTGACGCGCACCGGGGACGGCGGCCCGGCCGACGCGGGCGCGGCGGCTCCGGCGCCGGGCGGGGACCTGTACGACCCCGAGACGGGGGTGCTGGCCCCGGCCGGTGCCTTCACGGCGGTGGTGTGCGGGGACCCGGACCTGGCGGGCCGGCTCGCGGAGCGGCTGGGGGGGCATCCGACGGACTCCGTCGCCGGGGCGCGCTCCGCGCTGCTCGGCGGGGTCGCGCTGGACGAGCTCGCGCTGGACACGGCCCGCGAGCTGGTCCTCGTACAGGACAAGGACCCGGTGCTGCTGTCCGGAACGCTGCGCGAGCTGTTCGACGTACCGGCCTCCGGGTCCGTGACGCCGGCGGCGGCGCTGGAGGCCGCGCAGTGCGACGACGTCCTGGACGCGCTGCTGCAGTCGGCCCCCGACACGGTGCGGGACCCGATGGACGCCCGGATCACCGAACGCGGCCGCTCGCTGTCCGGCGGGCAGCGCCAGCGACTGGCGCTGGCCAGGTCACTGGTGACCGACCCGGAGGTGCTGGTGCTGGACGAGCCGACCTCGGCGGTGGACTCGCACACCGAGGCGCGGATCGCCGACGGGATCGCGGCCCTGCGGTCCGGGCGCACGACGGTGGTGCTGGCGTCCTCGCCACTGCTGCTGGACCGTGCCGACCGGGTCGTCCTGGTCCACGAGGGCCGGGCCCTGCCCGCGGGCACGCACCGCGAGCTGCTGCTCGGCGAGCCGCGCTACCGGGCGGTCGTCACCCGCGAGACGGACGAGGAACAGCGGCGCGCCGGGATCGGCCTGGCGGGGCCGGCAGAGGAACTCACAGGGATCGAGGAATCCGCATGATCAGCGTGGCGCCCCCGGAGTACGATCCGGCGGCCCCCGAAACGGCCGCGACCCTGCCCGTGGGCACGTCGGCGACCGTACGGGGCTATGTGCGCGGCCTGCTGCGCCGGCACCGGCGGGCCTTCGTGGTGCTGGTCGGGGTCAACGCGGTTGCGGTGGTCGCGTCGATGGTGGGCCCTTCCCTGCTGGGGCGGGTCGTCGACGAGCTGTCGTCGGGGGCGCGCGAGCTCCATCTGGGGCGCGTGGCGCTGCTGTTCGCGCTGGCACTGGCCGTCCAGACGTTCTTCGTACGGATGGTGCGGTTGCGCGGGGCGATGCTCGGCGAGGAGATGCTGGCCGATCTGCGCGAGGACTTCCTGGTGCGGTCGGTCGGGCTGCCCCCGGGCGTCCTGGAACGCGCCGGGACGGGCGACCTGCTCTCCCGGATCACCACCGACATCGACCGGCTGGGCAACGCGATGCGCGAGGCCGTGCCGCAGCTGACCATCGGCGTGGTCTGGGCCGGGCTGCTCTACGGGGCGCTCGTGGTCACCGCCCCGCCGCTGGCGCTGGCCGCCCTGGTGGCACTGCCGGTGCTGGTCGTCGGCTGCCGCTGGTACTTCCGTCGGGCGCCCTCGGCGTACCGCTCGGAGGCGGCCGGGTACGCGGCGGTCTCGGCGGCGCTCACGGAGACGGTGGACGCGGGACGGACCGTGGAGGCGCACCGGCTGGGGCACCGCCGGATCTCGCTGTCGGAGCGGCGGATCAAGGAGTGGACCGCCTGGGAGCGGTACACGCTGTACCTGCGGACGGTCCTCTTCCCCGTCGTCAACATCACCTACGTGACGATCCTCGGCGCCGTGCTGATGATCGGCGGGTACTGCGTGCTGCGGGGCTGGATGTCGGTCGGGCAGATGACGACCGGGGCGCTGCTGGCGCAGATGATGGTCGACCCGATCGGTCTGATCCTGCGCTGGTACGACGAACTCCAGGTCGCCCAGGTCTCGCTGGCCCGGCTGGTGGGCGTGCACGAGATCGAGCCGGACGCCGGGGACGGCGCCGTGGCCCCCGGGGGCCGGGAGGTGCGGGCGCAGGAGGTCCGGTTCGGCTACAAGGAGGGCGTGGACGTCCTGCACCGGGTGTCGATGTCCGTGCCGCCGGGCACCCGGATGGCGCTGGTCGGTCCCTCGGGCGCGGGCAAGTCCACCCTGGGCCGGCTGCTGGCGGGCATCTACGCGCCCCGGACGGGTGAGGTCACGCTCGGTGGCGCGAGGCTGTCGCGGATGCCGGCGGAGCGGGTGCGGGAGCACGTGGCGCTGGTCAACCAGGAGCACCACGTCTTCGTGGGATCGCTGCGGGACAATCTGCGTCTCGCCCGTTCGGGTGCGGCCGACACCGAATTGTGGGCGGCGCTGGACGCGGTGGACGCGGACGGCTGGGCGCGGGCCCTGGAGGCGGGACTGGACACCGAGGTGGGGTCCGGCGGGAGCGCGCTGACTCCGGCTCAGGCCCAGCAGATCGCGCTGGCCCGGCTGGTGCTGGCCGACCCGCACACGCTGGTGCTGGACGAGGCGACCTCGCTGCTGGACCCGCGGGCCGCCCGGCACCTGGAGCGTTCGCTCGCGCGGGTGCTGGACGGCCGGACGGTCATCGCGATCGCCCACCGGCTCCACACGGCGCACGACGCGGACGTGATCGCGGTGGTCGAGGCCGGCCGGATCAGCGAGCTGGGCTCGCACGACGAGCTGGTGGCGGCCGGTGGGGCGTACGCGGCCCTCTGGCGCTCCTGGCACGGCTGATCCGACCCGCGGCGCCCGGCTCCCGAAAGCCGGGGCCCGGGGAAGGCGGGGCCGGGGGGCCCGGGGCACCTGCCGGTCCCGGGCCTGCCTCCGGGGGCGTACGGTCCGGGGCGTACCGGTCTAGATGAAGCCGAGGGCCGCGGCTCCGCCGAAGCCGCCGAGGAGCATGAAGACCGGCATCAGGACCTTGAGCTCCACCCAGCTGCCGGCGCGGAAGCGCATCGCCTTCGGAGGGCCGATCGGGTACCAGCGCTTCCCCTTGATGGGGAGGGGCCACAGGATCGGGCAGCCGGAGACGGTGAGCGCGTCGCCGATGTCGTGGACGAGGGCTCCGAGCAGGATCGGCAGGCCGAGCCACAGGTACTCCTGGCCGGGGCCGGTGAACAGCCAGCCCGCGCCGTTGCCCGGCTGGTCGAGCACTCCGGCCAGGATCCAGGCGCTCGTGGCGCCGAGCAGCCAGACCAGGACGTCGCTGGACATCCGGGCCGCCCGCCACAGGAGGCCCTCGACGGCCAGCACCAGGTGGACGAAGAGCAGGGCGAGGACGCCCCAGCGGTCGGCGACGACCGCGAGCGCGGAGGATCCGGCGCCTATCAGGACCGCCCAGAGCCAGGTGTGGGTCAGGGTGCGGTGGCCCCCGGTGCGGCGGGCGTCGCGCGGGGCGCGGGTGGCTTTGTAGACGGCGTAGGAGATCTTGTCGACCACCTCGCACAGGCCCCGGGAGAGGGGGCCGAAGGCGCGCGAGATCGTCGCCGACTTGTGGTCGAGGTCGGGGGCCAGGGCCGCACCGGCGCATATGAGCGCGCCGACGACCAGTACGGGCCACGGCATCGGGTGGCCGGCTGCGGCCGTCGCCGCGCCCACCCCCAGCCAGGCCGCTGCCCCGGAGAGTGAGTGCGCCGGCCCCATCATGGTCTGTGTCCCGCCCCGGTCGTGTGTGGTCGGGCCCCGTCGAGCGTTTCGGTCGGGCCGCCTCGACGGCACAGCGTACCCGTGACGATCTTCGTCCCGGTGGCCGGTTCCCTCTTCCGGGCGGAAGCCAGGCAAGATGGGGGGTGTGACCCTCATTGATCAGCTCCCGCCGAACGCCGACCCCGACGCCCTCTTCGAGGCTTTCTCCTCGTGGGCGGAGGACCAGGGCATCACCCTGTACCCGGCGCAGGAGGAGGCCCTGATCGAGGTCGTCTCCGGTGCGAACGTGATCCTGTCGACCCCGACCGGCTCGGGCAAGAGCCTCGTGGCGGCGGGCGCCCACTTCACCGCGCTGGCCCAGGACAAGGTGACCTTCTACACCGCCCCGATCAAGGCGCTGGTGTCGGAGAAGTTCTTCGACCTGTGCAAGCTCTTCGGCACCGAGAACGTCGGCATGCTGACCGGCGACGCCTCCGTGAACGCCGACGCCCCGGTGATCTGCTGCACGGCCGAGGTGCTGGCCTCCATCGCCCTGCGCGACGGCAAGTACGCCGACATCGGCCAGGTCGTGATGGACGAGTTCCACTTCTACGCGGAGCCGGACCGCGGCTGGGCCTGGCAGATTCCGCTGCTGGAACTGCCCCAGGCGCAGTTCGTCCTGATGTCGGCGACCCTCGGCGACGTGAAGCGCTTCGAGGAGGACCTGACCCGGCGCACCGGGCGTCCGACGTCGGTGGTCCGCTCGGCGAGCCGGCCCGTTCCGCTGTCGTACGAGTACGTGACCACGCCGATCACGGACACCATCACGGAACTGCTGGAGACCCGGCAGGCCCCGGTCTACATCGTGCACTTCACGCAGGCCCAGGCGGTCGAGCGGGCGCAGTCGCTGATGAGCATCAACATGTGCACCCGCGAGGAGAAGGACAAGATCGCGGAGCTGATCGGCAACTTCCGTTTCACCACGAAGTTCGGCCAGAACCTCTCCCGTTACGTCCGTCACGGCATCGGCGTGCACCACGCGGGCATGCTGCCCAAGTACCGGCGGCTGGTGGAGAAGCTCGCCCAGGCCGGTCTGCTGAAGGTCATCTGTGGAACCGACACCCTCGGCGTCGGCGTCAACGTCCCGATCCGCACGGTGCTGTTCACGGCTCTCACCAAGTACGACGGCAACCGCGTCCGCACCCTGCGCGCCCGCGAGTTCCACCAGATCGCCGGACGCGCGGGCCGGGCCGGCTTCGACACGGCCGGCTTCGTGGTCGCACAGGCGCCCGAGCACGTCATCGAGAACGAGAAGGCCCTCGCGAAGGCGGGCGACGACCCGAAGAAGCGCCGCAAGGTGGTCCGCAAGAAGGCCCCCGAGGGCTTCGTGGCCTGGTCGGACACCACCTTCGAGAAGCTGATCGCCGCCGACCCCGAGCCGCTGACCTCGCGCTTCAAGGTCACCAACATCATGCTGCTGTCGGTCATCGCCCGGCCGGGCGACGCCTTCCAGGCGATGCGCCACCTCCTGGAGGACAACCACGAGCCGCGCAAGGCCCAGTTGCGGCACATCCGGCGGGCCTTCGCGATCTACCGTTCGCTGCTGGACGGCGGCGTGGTGGAGAAGCTCGACGCCCCCGACGCCGAGGGCCGCACCATCCGCCTGACCGTCGACCTCCAGCAGGACTTCGCGCTCAACCAGCCGCTGTCCACCTTCGCGCTTGCCTCCTTCGACCTGCTGGACCCCGAGTCCCCGTCCTACGCGCTGGACATGGTCTCGGTCGTCGAGTCCACCCTGGACGACCCGCGCCAGATCCTGGCCGCCCAGCAGAACAAGGAACGCGGCATCGCGGTCGGCGCGATGAAGGCCGACGGGATCGAGTACGAGGAGCGCATGGAGCGCCTCCAGGACGTCACCTATCCCAAGCCCCTGGAAGAGCTGCTGCTGCACGCCTACGACGTGTACAGCAAGAGCCACCCGTGGGTCCGCGACCACCCGGTCTCCCCGAAGTCGATCATCCGCGACATGTACGAGCGCGCGATGACCTTCACCGAGTTCACCTCCTTCTACGAGCTGGCCCGCACCGAGGGCATCGTGCTGCGCTACCTGGCGAGCGCGTACAAGGCGCTGGACCACACCATCCCCGACGACCTGAAGTCCGAGGACCTCCAGGACCTCATCGCCTGGCTGGGCGAGCTGGTCCGCCAGGTGGACTCCAGCCTGCTCGACGAGTGGGAGCAGCTGGCGAACCCGGAGGTGGAGACGGCGGAGCAGGCCCAGGAGAAGGCCGACCAGGTCAAGCCGGTCACGGCGAACGCCCGCGCCTTCCGTGTCCTGGTCCGCAACGCGATGTTCCGGCGGGTCGAGCTGGCGGCCCTGGACCACGTCAACGTGCTGGGCGAGCTGGACGCGGAGTCCGGCTGGGACGCCGACGCCTGGGGCGAGGCCATGGACGGCTACTGGGACGAGTACGACGACCTCGGCACCGGCCCCGACGCCCGCGGCCCCAAGCTCCTCCAGATCGAGGAGGACGCCGCCCACGGCCTGTGGCGCGTCCGCCAGACGTTCGCCGACCCGAACGGCGACCATGGCTGGGGCATCAGCGCCGAGGTCGACCTCGCCGCGTCCGACGAGGAGGGCCGGGCCGTCATCCGGGTCACCTCGGTCGGCGAGCTCGGGCTGCTCTGACCGAACCCCGCACTCCGCCGGCCGGTGCCCGCGCACCGCGCCGGCCGGACCCGCCGCACCCGCCGCACCCGACAGTGGAGAGCTGCTGATGACGAACCCCGCCGAGAGACTGGTCGATCTGCTCGACCTGGAGCAGATCGAGGTCAACATCTTCCGGGGCGCGAGCCCCCAGGAATCCCTCCAGCGCGTGTTCGGCGGACAGGTCGCCGGGCAGGCGCTGGTGGCGGCCGGCCGCACCACCGAGAGCGACCGGCCGGTCCACTCCCTGCACGCGTACTTCCTGCGCCCGGGCATCCCCGGGGTGCCCATCGTGTACCAGGTGGAACGGGTGCGCGACGGGCGCTCCTTCACCACGCGCCGGGTCACCGCGGTCCAGCAGGGCAAGACCATCTTCAATCTGACCGCCTCCTTCCATCACCCGGAGGAGGGCAGCATCGAGCACCAGCTGCCTCCCCGCCTCGATTTCCCCCATCCGGACGCGCTCCCGAAGGTCGTGGACGAGATCCGCGAGCACCTGGGCGCGCTGCCCGAGGCGCTGGAGCGGATGGCCCGCCGTCAGCCCTTCGACATCCGGTACGTGGACCGGCTCCGCTGGACTCCGGAGGAGCTCAAGGACGCCGATCCGCGCAGCGCGGTGTGGATGCGGGCGGTCGGCCCACTGGGCGACGACCCGCTCGTGCACACCTGCGCCCTCACCTACGCCAGTGACATGACCCTCCTCGACGCCGTGCGCATCCCCGTGGAACCGCTGTGGGGCATGCGCGGTTTCGACATGGCCTCGCTGGACCACGCCATGTGGTTCCACCGGCCCTTCCGGGCGGACGAGTGGTTCCTGTACGACCAGGAGTCACCCATCGCGCACGGTGGCCGCGGTCTGGCCCGTGGCCGCATCTACGACGTGGAGGGCAGGCTGCTGGTCTCCGTGGTCCAGGAGGGCCTCTTCCGCCCGTACCCGGCCGAGGCGGCCAAGCCGGCCGTGTCCCCGCAGTAGTCCCGTCGGCCTCCCCGCCGGCGGTTGCGCCGGCGGTTGCGTCCGTACGCCCGTCACCTCCCCTCCACTCCTCCGAAGAGCTGAGCGCACATGCCCACCCCGGTCCTCCCCTGCCCCTGCGGACTGCCCGCCGCCTACCCGGAATGCTGCGGCCGCTTCCACTCGGGCGCCCGGCAGGCTCCCACCGCGGAACTGCTGATGCGGTCGCGGTTCAGCGCGTTCGCGGTCGGCGACACCGCCTACCTGATGCGCTCCTGGCACTCCTCGACCCGGCCGGGCCGGCTCGATCTGGATCCCGAGCAGCGCTGGGAGCGGCTGGAGATCCTGGCCACCGAGCGCGGCGGGGTGTTCGAGACGGAGGGGTCGGTGGAGTTCCGGGCGCACTACCGGGAGGGCGGGCACACGGGTTCGCTGCGCGAGCACAGTGCCTTCTCCCGCGAGGCGGGCGCCTGGGTCTACGTCGGCCCCCTCTCCCCCGTCGAGTTCGACTGACCTTCCTCCCCCGTCGAGTCCGACCGGCCCCCGTCCCCGGTCGAGTTCCGCCGGCCCCGCGCCCCGGTCAGGGCGAAGTCGAGGCTGGCGCGGTACCAGTGCACCTCGTCCGGCGGCTCCGCCAGCAGCAGCGGCCCGGCCACGGCGGCCGCGGCCGGGACCTGCGGGTGGCCGTAGGGCGGGGGTGGCGCGAGCGCGGCGAGGACGATCCGTTCCGCCGGATCGGGGACGGCCTGACGCACCTGTTGTTCGGGGAGTACGGAGGCCAGCACGGCGGCCCGCTCCCACGGATCGGCGGTTCGTCTCAGCAGGAGCCCCACGTGCCGTCCGCGCCACCGGCGCGGGCGCAGATCCGCTTTGGCCTCCAGCAGCTCCCGGTCCCCCGGGGGCGCGGCCCCGCTCAGCAACCCCGGCTCCCGGGAGGCGAACTCCCTCAGCTCGGCGGCCAGATAGAGCCAGACGACGGCCCGGTAGCGGTTGATCCGGTAGCCGACGGGGGTGAGGTGCCCGCAGCGCGCGAGCCGGGTGAAGCGGCTCGGGCCGGTCCCCAGCGCCCGCGCCCCGGCGTCGGCGCCGGCCACGGTCTCGATCCGCTCCCGCAGTGTCCGCGGGTACCCCTCACCCGCCCTGACCCGGTCCAGTTCGGCGCGGGCGAAGCGGGCGGCTCCACCGGCCGCCCGCGGGCCGCACCGCACCAGCCCCAGCTGGACGGCACGGGCGAACTCGCCCCGGCGCAGCCCCAGTTCCCCGGCGGCCCGGACCGCGCTCAGCAGCTCCGGCGGCCGCGCGTCGACCGGCGTCCCGCCCGCGTCCCCGCCTCCGCCGGTGCCTGCGCCGGTGCCTCCGCCTCCGCCTCCGCCTCCGCCTCCGCCTCCGCCGAGGTCCCCGCCGAGGTCCCCGCCGACGCCCCCGCCGATGCCCCCGTCCCCGTACGGACCGGCCGGCGGCTCCGTGCGCGGGCGCACGCCCGGCCGCGCGCCCGCCTTCACGACCGGCTCCGCACCCACGCCCTCGGGCGCTTCCGCCGGCGCGTGCTCGGGCACTCCCGTGCCCACGGTCCCCCGCACGTCCGCGCGCGGCACGCGAGGATCCTCGCCCACCGGCCCGGACCGATCCCCTCCGTCCCCGTCGGCCGACACACACTCCAGCGCTCGCACCTTCATCACGGTCCTCCCCCACGAGTGGCGATCACTCTGTGTGAAGACCGTAACCCGGTGTGACGGATCCGCGCGAGGCCTGTGGACAACTCCGCGCCCGGCGCCCGCCGGTCAGCCCCCGGTGATCCGCCGCTCCGCGACCCCCAGGTGCTCCCCGACCCGGTTGACCAGCAGCGTCATCTCGTAGGCCACCTGGACGATGTCCGCCTCGGCGGCGCTCAGCGCGCACAGGGAACTGCCCGAACCCGCCGCGACGACGAAGAGGAAGCCCTCGTCGTACTCGACCATGGTCTGGCGCACCTCCCCCGCCCTGAAGTGCCGCCCCGACCCCTTGGCCAGGCTCTGCAGCCCCGCCGCGACGGCCGCGAGGTGCTCGGCGTCCTCGCGCGCCAGCCCGGCGCTCGCGGCAGTCACCAGTCCGTCGTTCGACAGCACCACCGCGTGGCGGACCTGCGGGACCCTGCGCGTCAGATCGTCCAGCAGCCAGTCGAGCTGCTTGTCCAGTGCCATTTCCAGCCCCTCCCCGTTGACGCGGCCGACGTGGCCGCGCCCCACCCCGCTTGGTCGTGCCGCAAGCCTTCCCCACCAGCCCCTTTCCGGCAAGGAGGATGGACCCATGGCACAGAAGATGACTCAAGAGGAATGGCGTGCGTTCGTCTCGCACTCCACCCGCACCGGAAAGCTGTCCACGGTCCGCGAGGACGGAAGCCCGCACATCGCTCCCATCTGGTTCGTTCTCGATGGTGACGCCTTCGTCTTCAACACCGGCAAGAACACCGTCAAGGGGCGGAATCTGGCCCGGGACGGCCGGGTCGCCCTCTGCGTGGACGACGACAGGCCGCCCTTCTCCTACGTCGTGCTCCAGGGGCGCGCCGAGATCAGCGAGGACCTGGAGGAGATGCTCCCCTGGGCGACACGGATCGGCTCCCGCTACATGGGCGAGGACCGGGGCGAGGCCTTCGGCCGCCGCAACGCCGTCCCCGGCGAACTCCTCGTCCGCGTACCCATCGACAAGGTGATCGCGACGGCCGGCATCGCCGACTGACGTCACACGGGATCGGCCTGCGACCCGACCGCATCGAGCAGCCGGGCGGTGTGCACCCGCCCGGCGTACTCGACGAGCCTGATCAGCACTTCCTTCCCCGAGTCCTTGTCGCGGGCGTCGCACAGCACCACCGGTGTCCCCTGCTCCAGGTCGAGGGCCCGTGCCACGTCGTTGGCGCCGTACCGCCGCGCGTCGGTGAAGCAGTTGACGGCCACCACGAAGGGGATCCGCCGGTGCTCGAAGTAGTCCACGGCCGGGAAGCAGTCCTCCAGCCGCCGGGTGTCGGCGAGGACCACCGCGCCCAGCGCGCCCAGCGCGAGCTCGTCCCACAGGAACCAGAACCGGTCCTGCCCGGGCGTCCCGAACAGGTACAGGGACAGGCCGGACCGGATCGTGATCCGCCCGAAGTCCATGGCCACGGTGGTCGTCGTCTTCTGGTCCACCCCGCCGGTGTCGTCGACCCGCTCGCCCGCCTCGCTCAGCAGTTCTTCGGTCCGCAGCGGCCTGATCTCGCTGACCGCGCCCACCAGCGTGGTCTTGCCGACGCCGAAGCCTCCCGCCACCAGGATCTTCAGGGCGAGCGCGGCCAGTTCCTCGTCCGTCGCGGAACCTCCCCGCCCCGCCGGTCCGTTGTCGTGCAGTCCCATCACAGCGCTCGCAATCCCTCGATGACTTCCCGCAGAATCCGCATCTCCGGCAGCCGGGCGGGCGGCACCGGGCGGCTGACCTTGACGTGCCCCGCCTCCAACAGGTCACCGAGCAGCACCCGCACCACCCCCACGGGCAGGTCCGCGTCGGCGGCGAGTTCGGCCACCGACTGGGTCTCGTCGCGGCAGCGCCCCAGCAGCGCCCGGTGCTCCGGACCGAGCAGCGCCTCCTCACCCGTGCCCTCGGCCGCCGGGTCCACCACGACCAGCGCGATGAGGTCGAAACGCACGCCGTGGGGCCCCGGTTTCGTGCGCCCGCCGGTCATGGCGTACGGGCGCACGAGCGGGCCCGCCTCGGCGTCGTACCACTGGTCGTCCATGCGCCGGACCGTCTCGCTCACCCTGCGGCCGGCGGGCGGACCGCGAACCGGGGCGGGGCGTACAGGTGCTCGCCGACCCGCTTGACCAGCCGGGCCATCTCGTAGGCGATCAACCCGATGTCGGCACCGGCCGCGCTGAGGACGGCCAGGCAGGAGCCGTCGCCCGCGGCCGCGACGAAGAGGTGGCCCTCGTCCATCTCCACCATCGTCTGGCGCACGCCCCCGGTGCCGAAGTGCCGGCCCGCGCCCTTGGCCAGGCTGTGGAAGCCGGAGGCCACGGCGGCGAGGTGCTCGGCGTCCTCCCGGCTCAGCGCACTGGAGGAACCCACGGCCAGGCCGTCGTTGGACAGGACGACGGCGTGCCGGACCTCGCGGACCCGCGTCACCAGGTCGTCCAGCAGCCAGTCCAGCTCCCCGGACCGGCGCCCCGGGTCGGCATCGACCCCACGGCCGATCCCGCGCCCGGCTGCTCCCCGGCCGGTCCCGTAGCCGGTCCCGTAGCCGGCTCCGTGGCCCGTCCCGTGGTGTTCGATCATCGCGCTTCTCCTTCGCTGCCCGTGTGAGGGCCGCCGTTCGGGTTCGGGTTCGGGTTCGAGGTCTCCTGGGTCCCGCGCGCCCAGCCCGCCCGGAAGGCGGCCATCCGGTCCCGGGCCTGTTCCGGGCTGCGGTCCGGGGGCTCCTCGTCGGTCCTGGCGCCGGGGGCCCCGGCCCCGGCCGCCTCACGCAGCTGCGGGACCAGGCTGGCCTGCCGTACCCGGCGCGGCAGTTCGGTGACCGACGCGGCGGTGAGGGCGGGGACCGGCACGGGTCCCGGGGCGGGGGCGGGCACCGGGTGCGTACGGGTGCCCGTGCCGGCGGGGCCGCGCGGCCGGAGGGGGGCGACCGGAGCGGGGCGCGACCCCTGCGGTCCGGGGGCGCCGGGCGCCGCGGAGACGGGGGCCGTGCCGGAGGCGGGCGCCGGGACGGGCGGCC